>SKJH01000096.1 GCA_007116005.1 Bacilli bacterium
CACGAGCATCTTAATTTTCATAAAACTATGAATAATTATATGAACGCTAAAGCAATATTATTTAAACAAACTAAAAAAGATGGATATTCTATAATTAATATCGATGATGAGTATGCAAAAAAAATAGCAAATAAATCAAATGGTAAAGTTTTGTATTATGGACAAAATGAAAATGCTGATTTTAGATTCTTTGATGTAGTATTAAATCAAAACTATTCGAGTTTCAAATTAGAAAACAAAGGTATTATATATGATATAGAAACATGTTTATTAGGAATGTTTAATGTTTATAATCTAACTGCCGCTTTATCTATTCTAATATTAATGGGATATAATATTAATGAGTTAAGTATACCTTTAAAACAATTAAACATAGATGGCAGAATGACAAATATTGATTTTGGACAAGATTTTAAAGTTATAGTTGATTATGCACACACACCAAACGGATATTTAAAATTATTTGAACTTACTAAAAATTTAGGTGCAAAAAGAACTATAGTTGTTGCAGGTTCAGCGGGAGAGAGAGATGCAAAAAAAAGACCTGTAATGGGAGAAATTTTAGTTACTAACGCTGATTATGTTATATTTACATATGAAGATCCAAGAACTGAAGATCCTAACGATATCATAGAACAAATGATTTCTACAGTAAAAGATAAGTCTGAAAAATACGAAAAGGTTATTGATCGGCATTTAGCAATTGAAAGGGCTATAAATATTGCTAAAAAAGGAGATATGGTTTTGATTTTAGGAAAAGGTAACGAAAATTATGAAACAATAGGAAAAGAAAAAATCTACTTTAACGATGTAGAAGAGGCTGAAAATGCTTTAAAAAAATTATTAGCACAAAAAGTAAAAGAATAGTTTTAAATTAACTATTCTTTTATTTTATAAGGATCTTTTAATGTGCCTTTGCCACTATCATAAAAAATGTCATACTTTAAATTTATTACCGGCCTTAATCCAGCAGCAGCGTTAATTGCTCCTTCGTTACCAACATGACCAGTCGGGTGTATTCTCCAAACAAAATTTGAGTTAGTAGCAACGGCGGTGAAGGTCCATATTGGGTACTCAGGTTTCCATAAGAAATTTGTTCTTCCTTCTTCATTATCTATTCTACCACAATGTTTTCCTCTATCTACTAATTCACTTTCAATACCAGTAAAATAACTCCCTGTACATGTATCAGCATTTGACGTGTTTAAATAATCACTTACTCTTATTAATCCAACACCTGTTTTTTCTACTGTTTTACCTAAGAAATTACCACCATCATATATACCATCTACACATTCAGTATTTATATAATCTTTTAAAAATACTTGTTCACTAGGATAATCAATTCCTTGTCCAGAAGCTCCTACACACCAGTTTATAGGTTGTATAAAGTCATACCTATTTTCTTTATAAAACGATTGATTATACCACTGCTGCAATCTAGAATTAAGTGTCGCAGGTCTTACCCATTTATTAGTATTATTTTCATCCCACGCAGGCATACGTGTTCCAGCTACAGTTACCCTACCGTTTTCTATAGGAGGATCATCACCATTTTTTGCGCCTTCATATATTATTTTTATTCCCTCAGAATCAACTTTTATTACTCTCCACATTAAGGGTGTTTTATCAGCACTTGATACCTGACCAAATTCTATCCAATTGTTTGGATTTGGTCCTACAAAATATTTGCTTCCATTTTTACTCTCATATGTTCCATCCCCTATAGCTCCACTTAATACATTTTTGTTAATTTTATGAACTAATTTTATAGGTGAATTTATTACATATATTAAATTTCTATTTAATAATCTAGTTACCATTATCAAAGTATTACCCGGAAATATCCCACCTTTTGGATTTTTCACCGGTCTATTTATAAAACCTTCATTTTGAAGTTCCTTTAAATATATATACGTTACATTATCAATCCATAATATCTTTTCTTCATTTTGTACTACATATTTTTCTGCAGCACTTAACATTAAATCTTTTTGACTCTGATAAGTATTTTCCTTCGATTCATTTATTACCCTCAAAATTGCAGGGACACCAATAATTAATAATATGACTAAAATCAATATTATTGTTAATAGTTCTATTAATGTAAATCCTTTTTTCATAAAAGTTACTCCTAACTTTTTATAATATTACTACTAAGAACTATTAATATTATGTAAGTATACTAATTTATTTATTCTCTATATTTAAATATTCATCATATGTAGTCATTTTATCTATATATTTTCCATCGTCTTTAAACTCTATAATTCTATTAGCTGTAGTTTGGATAAATTCATGATCATGAGTTCTAAATAACAAGGTTCCTTTAAATTCTATTAAACCGTTATTTAAAGAAGTTATTGTTTCTATATCTAAATGATTAGTTGGTTCATCTAAAATCAATACATTAGCACCACTTAACATCATTTTTGATATCATACACCTAACTTTTTCTCCTCCAGATAAAACTTTAATACTCTTTAATGATTCTTCTCCAGAAAATAACATTCTTCCTAAAAAACCTCTAATAAATTGTTCTTCTTTTATTTCGGAATAATCCCCTAACCACTCAATAATATTTTTTTCTTTTTCAAAATAATTATCATGATTTTTAGGGAAATACGAGTAATTCGCAGTTGCACCCCAAATAACCTCACCAGAATCAGGAGTTATTTCGCCTACTAACACTTTAAATAAAGTTGTTATGGCAAGCTCATTATTACCAATAAACGCTATTTTATCTCCGTTATTGATTGTTAAATTTAAATTTTTTAATACTATATTACCATTAACAGTAACACTTAAATTCTTCAACATTAAAACGTCTTTACCCAGTTTTCTTTCTTCTTTAAAGTTAATATAAGGATATTTTCTACTTGAAGGTTTTATTTCATCTAGTACTATTTTTTCCAAAATCTTCTTTCTAGATGTTGCTTGTTTAGATTTAGAGGCATTAGCAGAGAATCTTGCAATAAAATCTTGTAAATCCTTTATTTTCTTTTCTTTCTTCTCATTTAAATCTTTCATTTGTTTTTGAATTAACTCACTAGACTTTCTCCAAAAGTCATAATTTCCAACATATAAATTAAGTTTCTCATAATCAATATCTACTATATGTGTGCAAACCTTATTCAAGAAATGTCTATCATGCGAAACAACAATAACAGTATTATCAAAATTAATAAGAAATTCTTCTAACCATAATTTTGCATCTACATCTAATCCATTTGTAGGTTCGTCTAATAAAAGAATATCTGGATTGCCAAATAAAGCTTGTGCTAAAAGTGTTTTTATTTTGTCTCTTGTAGGTATTTCATTCATTTTTTTATCATGATATGTAATATCTACACCCAAGCCACTTAATAATATAGCAGCATCACTTTCAGCTTGCCACCCGTCCATATCTAAAAATTCAGCTTCTAACTCTCCGATTTTTATTCCATCTGTTTCTGTAAAGTTTTCTTTCGAATATAGTTTTTCCTTTTCCTTCATAATCTTATAAAGTTTTGAATTTCCCATTATTACTACTTCTATTACATTATAATCGTTATAAACATTATGATCTTGTTTTAATACAGAAAGTCTTTCTTTTCCGTTAATTATTACTTCACCTGAAGTGGTTTCTATTTCACTTGATAAAACTTTTAAAAAGGTAGATTTTCCACTACCATTAGCTCCTATTAAACCATAACAATTTCCTTCTGTAAATTTTATATTAACACCTTCAAAAAGTGTTCTTTTTCCAAACCTTAAAGTTACATCTTTTGTACTTATCATAAAATCACCTATTTAATTAAAAACGTATCTATAGTTTCTAATATCCCTTCTACTGTTTCTATGTCTCCCGAATCATCTAATAAAGGATTATACTCGACTATATCCATGCTACTAACATTAAAATTACACAACAAATATTTTAATAAATAAATCCCATCATTTATGGACAAACCACCTTCAGATGAGTATATCTTTTTTTCTGCAACATTTACAGATTTAAACTCCTTTTCATTAAAAGAATCAACATCAAAGCTAATATGTATATTTTTTGTTTTTATATTTTTTGAAATATTTTCAATTATCCCTTTTATCCCTATACCTGATACATCTTTATCAGTAAAGACTTTTATATTATTGCTTTTTATATAATTCATTTCTTCTTGTTCATAATTCCTTATACCAACATATATAATGTTTTCGTTATTAAGTTTATATTTTCCAATTTTAAATCTTTCATCACATAATCCCATACATACAGCAATTGGCATCCCATGTACATTACCAGAAGGGGTGGTCATATTAGTATGTATATCAGTATGAGCATCTATCCATATTACTGCAACATCACCTTTATAATAATCTAATACTGCTGATATACTTCCTATTGAAGTAGAGTGGTCTCCCCCTATTACAAGAGGTAAATTACCATTCTCTAAACTATCTGAAACTTCATTATATAATAATTTGCTAGAATTCATTATTTCATCTATATATTTTATTTTTTTATCATTTTTATGTTTATCTACATTTTTATTTATATAAATTTTACCTTTATTTATCACTTCATGTTTTTTAAATTTAGATTCTATATCTCTATTATTTAAATAATCATACGCTAAATCTGCACCTAATGTATCACAACCGTAATATATTGGCATACCTATTATATCTAAAACCATAATTACCTCCAGAAGCAACCTTAGTATAAACAAAAAAAAAGAAAAAGTAAACTACTTTATTCCTTCTATATATTTATTTACTTCCTCTTTATCATCAAAATGATATTTTTCTTTTCCTATAATTTGATAGCTTTCATGCCCTTTTCCTAATATAAACAATATATCTTCATTTTCTAATAGATTTACACCCTTTTTTATAGCTTCTTTTCTATCATATAATATTTCATAATTATTACATTTAAGATCACACACTATATCATTCATTATTTCTTTTTCATCTTCAAATCTTGGGTTATCATTAGTAAATATTACATAATCACTGAGTTCAGTTGCGATGCGACCCATTTTTCCCCTTTTTGATTTATCCCTACCACCACCACAACCTAGTATAGTATATATATTGTTTTTTTTAAATTCTAATCCATTGTTAAGTATATTTAAAACAGCATCTGGTGTATGTGCATAGTCTACTATAATAACAGAGTTTTTATATGATACTATGTCAGTTCTTCCTTTTGGTAATTTAATTTGTTCTGTTATTTTAATTATAGAATCCATATTATAGCCCATACAATTTAAAACAATTATTCCCGAAATAAAATTATAAATATTATATTTACCAGGAAAATTAATTTTTACAGTATATATTTTTTTATTGTTTTTAAAAGAAAAAACCGTATTACTTATATTTAATTTTTCATTTTCTATTTGATAGTCAGAGTTTTTATATCCGTATGTAATGTTTTTATTGTTTGTTCTTAAAAAATCAGGAGAATATTCATTATCAACATTTACTATTGCGTATCCATTATCTTTTAATTTATCAAATAATTTTAATTTTGAATTTAAATATTTTTCCATATTACCATGAAACGCCAAATGCTCCTCAGTCAAGTTTGTAAATATAGCGTAATCATATTTTATTCCATAAACTCTACCCAGTTCTAACGAATGACTACTAACTTCCATTACAACAACTTCTACATTTTTATTCTTACACTCTAAAAACATCTCATACAATTCAAACAATTCTGGTGTTGTTCTTTCTAACTCTTTTATCTTATCATCTATATAAAATCCTATTGTACCTATATACGCAGATTTTACCCCTAATTTATTTAACATTTGGTATAACAAATAACACGTTGTCGTTTTTCCATTTGTCCCAGTTACTCCTATAAACGTTATATTTTCTATTTCCTTATAATAATTATCAGTTAAGTATTTATTTAAATAATCGCTAGTATTATTAACTATTATAGTGTCAATATTATATTTACCATATTCACAAACAATTTTACTAGCCCCATTTTTTATAGCTTCATTTATATAATTATGACCATCGTATGTTTTTCCTTTTATTGCAACAAAAATATCACCTTTTTCAATCTTTCTTGAATCAGCTTTTATATTTATGTTACTTAATTCCCCTTTCAACATATTCATCATATAGTTCTTTGAATCTTTGAAAATGAATTACCTCTCTTTGCCTCAAGAAAGAAAGTGGTGATAAAACATCTTTATCATCAGTTAAATTCATTAGATTTTCATATACCGCTCTTGCCTTCTGTTCTGCAGCCATATTTTCTGCTAAATCTGCTAAAGGATCTCCTGTTACTGCAAAATAAGCGGCTGTAAACGGAACTCCACTAGCATTCACAGGATATATTCCTTTATCAAAATCAGAATAATAACTATCTAAACCCGCATCTTTTATTTCTTCTATAGTTGCACCTTTCATTAATTGATATACCATAGCAGATATAATTTCCATATGCGCAAGCTCTTCTGTACCAATATCAGTTAAAAGTGCTTTCCCTTTATTATCAGGCATTGTGTATCTTTGATTTAAATAACGCAAAGAAGCTGCAAGTTCTCCATTTGGACCACCTAGTTGTGTTATAAGTTTTTTTGCCATCTTTAAATCTTTTGTTTTTATTTGTACAGGATATTGTAATTTTTTTTGATATACCCACATAATTACACTCCTTCCCAAGGCCATGGACTTTCTGCCCAAACCCATGGACTAACATCCAAATTATCACCTTTTAATGTTATAGGTGCATATAGCCTTTCATATTGTAATGTTAAATTATTTGCCATTTCACTATATTGGATAAATAAATTTATTCTCTCTTCATCACGTGTATGAGTATCAAGATATAATTTTAACTCATGAGCATAGAAACTATAATGCATTATTTTTAGCATTAATTCTTCTCTATCATTTTTAGGGGAAAAATCATAAGTATCTTTCATATATGCCCAGTATAAATTTTTGAAAATATTTCCTCTTTCAAACCCTGTCTCCGGATCTATCAATTCTTTTTGAATCCTCTCCTGCTCTATCAAATTTGTTATATTATTTATATTATAAAAATTTTGATAAAACTGTTCAGTATTCTTTTTCATATTATTCCTCCTAACACATATTATGAGTTTAGTGAAATAGTGTATGGGTTAAGAACACAAAAAAATAACTAATAGGTAAATTTTCATAGTAATTTCCGTTTTTGAGTAAACATAAGTAATTTATTATACTAAATACAGAATAATTAAAGAAGAAACGGAAATAAGGTGATAAAAGATGTATATATAAGAGAA
>SKJH01000110.1 GCA_007116005.1 Bacilli bacterium
AATTTAGATTTTTACACTATTTAAATACATGTCATAATATTCTTTCAATATTTCATGCGAAAATGCCCCTTCACTTTTTTTAAACATCGTTATTAAATTATCTAATTCAAATTTAACAATGTTATCAATATCATCTGTATAATTCATCTTTTCTTTATGATACTCATATTCAGACTTATCCAAAATTCTAAATGTTGAATCCGGGAAAATTTTTAAATCTATATCATAATCTATGTACTTTATTGTTTTATCCTCAATAATATAAGGCGAAGCAATATTACAATAATAGAATATTCCATTACTTTTAAATTGTGCAATTATATTAAACCACTTTTTCTTATAGAAAAACAATATTGCGGGTTCTTTTGTGCTCCACTTTCTACCGTCTGACTCGGTAACCCTTGTTTTATTATTCCCACAAACTATAAAATTATCATCAACATTTAATATTAAAACCTGATCCCAACTTTTATAAAGCGTTTCATCATGCTTATAGCAGTGTATCTTTAAAACATCTCCTTTTTTAACATCATCCATTATTAAACAACCTCCGAATATATACTTATTATATATTTTTTTCTTTAACATTACAAATATATGAATATATAACTTTACATATGCAAATAATAAAAACAGCAAAGGAGGATTATATGAATAATGTACCAAAAATGGTATCTTCTAAAGATTTAGATTTTATATCAGATATGCTTAATTGGAATTATTTTGCCGTTAAAGAATGTTTTAACTTTTCACAAATAGCTACTGATAATGAAATAAAAGACGAATTAAACGAAGTCGGCAATATGCACTATGAACACTATAAGTTCATATTAAATCTATTAAAATAAGGAGAAAATTATGAATAATAATAATAATATTGTGAAAAATGAAGAACAACAAGTTCCAAGCGGAATAGAAATGAACGATCGCGACTTTTTATACTCTATATTGACCGTTGAAAAGAACATGTCAAATAACTATGCAACAATATTAAATGAAATAAGTAATGACAATACATATGATGAATTGACAAAAGTATTTAAAGATACTCAAGATTGTCAAAGAAGACTTTTTAACTTATATTTTAAAAAAGGTTGGTATGAGTTAGAAAAAGCTGATCAAAATAAAGTACAACAAAAATTTGATATGTTTAATCAAAAATTAGAAGATATAGAATAAAGATGAGGAAACCCTCATCTTTTTATATTCTATTTACCTATATTATCTATTTTATCAATTGATCTATAGCAGTTTGTAATTGTAGATCATTAATATCTATTGGATTCTTTAAATACTCTTCTCCTAAATCCACTTCAATTGTAGGTTCAACCCCTACTTCATCTATATAATTACCAGAAGGTGTTAACCATTTTTGAATAGTTATTTTAGCAATACCCCCACCTGGAATTTCAATAAGTTGCTGAACAGTACCCTTACCATACGTTTTAGTCCCAACTAATTCAGCTCCATAATTTTCATTTAAACTTGCCGCTAATATTTCAGAAGCAGATGCACTTTGTTGGTTAATTAATACAGCTATAGGGTAATCCCTATGTTCACCAGTACTACTAAATTTTTCTGTTATTTTTTCTTTAGTTTCCACTTTATATAATGTTATATCTTCTTCTAAAAACAGTTCTAGCATATTAGCAACACTTGATAAATAGCCGCCAGAATTACTCCTAACATCTATTACTAATCCTGAAATGTTTTGTTTTTCCAACTCAATTAAAGCTTCCTTAAACTGGGAATATGTGTTCGCGGCAAATATAGATATTTGTAAATATCCTATTTTTTTATCATCTCTAATATAAGTATTTGATATAACAGAATTAATAATTACTATCTCTTTTTCAATTGTTAACTCTATTTCTTTTTTATCTCTTAATATTTTTATTTCAACAGTATCACTCAGTGGTGATTTTATTAAATTCGCAACATTTTCTATTTCCACACTTTTTACAATAACATCATCAACAGATATAATCATATCACCTGATTTTATACCTTTTCTTTGCGCGGGAGAATTATCAAAAGTTCCTACAACATAAATATTCCCCTCTGAATCAGACATTATTTCCATTCCGACCCCTCTGTATTGTCCCATCATTCTGTCATCAAACGAAGATCTCCCTTCAAAATCAATAAAAGAAGAATTTGGATCATCAAGTGTTGATAACATTCCTTTAATTGCACCTTCTAAAAGTTTTTGACGGTCTATTTCCTCAAAATACATATCCACTATTTGTTGATATACATTACTAAAACCCTCAAGATCTTTTTCTATATTATATACTTGTTTTTCATTTGATCCAATAACAGAAAATACAGCAACCCCGCCACTAACCATGCCTACCATTGTAAATATTAATGCTATTATAATAATTTCTGTTAACCTACAACTTAATAATTTATTCTTTTTCATATTTTTTTTACACCTCTACTATAACACTATAACATATTACTTTTTCTAAAAAAACATGTTTTTCAAAAAAAACACCATTATGTAAATTTTAATGGCGCCTCAACTAGGACTTGAACCTAGGACCCCTTGATTAACAGTCAAGTGCTCTAACCAACTGAGCTATTGAGGCAAAATAAGCTTTACGCTTATTTTATATTATCCCCTATTTCTTCTAAGTTACCCTCAATATATGATACGTTTTTATTATTTTTAATTTTTATTAAAGTCGCTTCCCTAACTCTTAAATCTGAAGCTTTTTGTACATTTTTATTTGTTTCATCTGATACAAACGGTTTATTAAAACCCTTACCTAAATCAACAGTATATATCTTGCCAAAAAAATCATTAATTATTGTACTATAATAAGCAGCTTCCTCGCCATCAAAATCATAGAACAACACATAATACTCGCTTTCTGGTCTATTAAAAGTCTCTCCAGCTAAAATTTCTTTATATTGTATCTCAACAGGTAGTCTTTCAACGTCTATTACGTTTAATCTTCTTGAATTATTAGTAATAAAATATGTAACTAAATAAAATAATAAAAACACACTTAATATTCCAACAACATTATAAATTATACTTTTTATTGATTGTTCATATTCTAAAGATTTTTTTAATTCTTCTTTTCTTTGTTTTGTTTTTTTATCAACAGCTCTTTTTTTTGCCATAATCATCACCTACAAGAATTATATCATAAAATTAAAAAAAAACAGATACAAATGTATCTATTTTTTTATTTCATTACAGGTATATTACTTATTGATCTAGCAACTTGTATCAATTCTTCTTTAGTTAAATCCTCAGAAGCTATATAATATCCCATACCATTACTATTCCAAGATACTGAATTATCAGAAACAACACCTATTGTGTCTACTAATAGTTCTGGCTCTCCATGAGTTGGTATTATAGTAAACTCTTCTTTTACTGATACAGTTTCTTCAATTAACACAAATGGTTTTTCTCCACCAAATGTTAATATTACTCTTTCACCGTTTGTTTTTGCAATAACATCTTGTGAAGTTAAATGTGTATTTTCAGGAACAAACATTGGAAATATTACATCTTCGATTTTCATAACAGGACTAACTTGTTCATCTACTATAGCAGTTTTCATATTTTCAGTTAAACTAAAATGCTTACTATCAAAAACAGCTTTCATATCAATTTCTTTAAAAATCATCTTAATTTCTGGATTATTATTTTCATTTAAAACATGAATTTCTTTAACATTTAATTTTTTATCTAAGTAAACCACTTGCTTGCATAGTCTCCTGTTGTTTGGATAGTTAACTTTTGCAGTAAAAACATAATAATTATCAGTTTCCTCAAATTCTCTGTCATCATCTTCTTTAATATCCATTAATATAGATTGTAATAAATATACTTGCGAATTATTATACGGCCATTCACTTTGAAATTTGAAACTTTTGTTTAAAGATGGTGTTAGAACATATACTCCATCATCATTTTTCAAAATTATTTGTTCATGATTATTTGCTTGATTTTTCAAACTAATTCTAAAAAAATCTTTCTCCTGATAAGATACTTTAACATCATACTTGTAAACATCTTGATTATTTATTACTTGCATTTCACCTTCTAAATAATAACTTTTAGAGTTTTCTATCCTTTTTTCAAAATCTTTTAATATATCTTTTTCATTATAACTTCCACACCCTGTTAGCATTAAAGAAATTATAATTAAGCAAGAAAACAATATTTTTTTCATACTTTCACCCCATATCCTTAGTTTTCATTTAATTATATGGATACCATTTATAAATATTCATGAATAAATATTTTTTTTATGGGAATATATATAATAAGATACATAAAAGGAGGAAAGTATGAAAATTATACAAATTATCGCATTAATTATAACACTAATAGGTGGTATAAATTGGGGATTAATAGGTCTTTTTGATTATAATTTAGTAGGTGATTTATTTGGTGGAGACTACTCAGGTATGTCAAAATTGATATATAGTTTAGTCGGATTTTCAACATTAATAAATTTAAGATTATTATTTATGCTCTTTGATAGAGCAAATGAAGAAAAATAAAGCACTATAATAGTGCTTTTTTAATACAATACGTCTTGTAAATATAAACCTTCAGGGTTTGCAGTTTTGCCTGCTTTTCTTCTGTCCTTTTTTTCTAAAACATTTATTATCTCTTCACTTTTTCTTTTGCCTTCACCAACCTCAATTAAAGTACCAACCATATTTCTTACTTGATATTTTAAAAATCCGGTTCCAACAAATGACAAGGTTATTTTATTAACATCTGTTTTTTCTGTTATTAGATTTGTTTGTATTATTGTTCTAACATTATTTTCTTGTTTTTCTTCCTTACAACAAAACGTAGTAAAGTCATGCTCTCCTTCTAAAAACTTTAATGCTCTTTCTATTTCTGGTAAATCCAATTTTTTATTATATTGATACACATTATTTCTTTCTAAAGGATCATACTCACCTAAATTTATTTTATATATATATTCTTTTGCTTTTACCATATATCTAGCATGAAATTTCTCATCTACTATTTTTATATTCTTTATATATATATCTTGTGGAGTATAAGAATTTAAAGCCATCTTTAATTTTTCTAATTTTATATTAACATCTAAATCAAAATGAGCCTTTTGATTTAGAGCATGAACTTTAGCATCTGTCCTGCCAGACGCATGAATTTCTACAGTTTTATCGTTGTTAATAAACTTTAAAGCTTTTTCTATTTCACCTTGTACAGTTCTTAATTTAGGTTGTTTTTGATAACCATTAAAATTATAACCATCATATGAAAATGTTATAAGATATCTTTTCATATTATTATCACCTCTTTTAAAAAATATAAAATTAGAATTAATACATGTGATGATAGCATAAATAAATCAAAGTATGATTTGCTATTATTTTTAATATTACATTTATTTATATTATACATTCTTACTTTCATTATAGCAGATATATAATCTACCTTTTTAAAAGATAACATAAAAACAGCTATTATTATAGATGTTAAAGATTGTATTTTTATTTTAACGCTTTTACCTTTTAAATCTAATCCTCTACTAATTTGTGATTTTAAAACCTTATTAGATTGTTTTAATATTATAGGTATAAATCTTATAGAAAGAGAAAAAGATAATGCTATATTAGATACTGGTATTTTTATTTTATTTAATGGAGAAAATAACGTCTCTAAACCATTTACTATCTCACTTCGTGTTGTTGTAACTGCTATAACCGATGTATATAAAACTATTAATATAGTTTTTGATATGGACAAAATCATTGCATCAATATTTTTATTAAATATTAAATTTAGTAACACAACAAATATAATTAGTATAGTTATTATCTTTATATTATTTAAATATAACTTTAAAGGTACATTTGATGAAACAATTAAAATTAGGGTATATATAGTAACCACAAAAAGCATTGTGTAACTTTTAAAAAATAATAATATACATATAAATAAAAACATACATATAAATTTATATATTACATTCATTTTATGCATATCAGACTGTGTATTATAGTATGATAAAATATTATACATTTCTATACACCGCCTTTATAAGATCTTTTATGTCGTTATAATTACCCAATTTTATATCTTTTTTATCCATAACTTTATTTGTAAATTCTATTATTTTTGGTATGTTTATATTATGTGTTTTCAATAATTTTGTATTTTTAAATACTTCTTCTTTGTTACCATGTACTAATACGTTTCCCTTTTCTAAAATAATTATATCATCTGCTAATGAATACAACATATCTATATCATGACTTGCTATTATTATTTTTTTATTATATTTTTTATTTATTTTTTTTAATAATTCAATTAATATTCTTTTGTTTTTCAAATCTAATCCTGCAGTAGGTTGATCTAAAATTAAAACATTAGGATTATACACTAAAACAGACGCTATTGCTACTCTTCTCTTTTCACCATTACTTAAGCTAAAAGGATTTTTTTCTAAGTATTCCTCGTTTAATCCAACCATTTTTAATGCTTTAATTATCTTTTGCTCAAAAAAAACTTTTTCATGATTAAAATTTTTCAAAGCAAATTCCACTTCTTTTTTAATTGTTGTTTCAAAAAATTGTTCCTCTGGAAATTGAAATACTATACCTATATTTTTTCTGAATTCTTTTATTTTTTTTATTTTAGTACTTTTATTTATTTTGTAATCACCAATTAGTATACTACCATCTGATGGTATTAATAAATTATCTAAAAGTTGTAGGAGAGTTGTTTTTCCGCTTCCTGACTTACCTATAATTCCATAAATTTTATTTTCTTCTAATTTTATATTAATATTGTTTAATGCTTTTTTTGATATTGTTAATCCCTCATTATATATATAACTAACTTTATTACATGTTATTTCCATATTATATCTACCATTTCATCCATATTAAAAAATATTTCATCAAGTAAACCATATAACTTTAGTTTAATAGATAAATCTACAATAAAGGGAAGTTCAATACCAATTTTATTTAATACTTTATCATAAAGCATTACTTGTTTTGGAGGACCATCTAATAATATTTCACCATCATTAATTACAATAAGTCTATTAGAATAAAAACTTTCTTCTAAATCCTGTGTTACATTTAAAAT
>SKJH01000051.1 GCA_007116005.1 Bacilli bacterium
GGCTCCTTCAGGGGGTTTTGGTTGAATACACTCTCACATTTATCCGTAAGAGTGAGTGCAAATATAGAATTCACACTAATTAAATGATAATACGAATATTAATAAAAGTCAATTAAATTAGTGTTTTTTAATATATATTTTTTTGTACTTTACACATGTACTTCTATATGTTTTTTTACAATTCCTTATAATATATAGGATGAATAATTTTTACTATTTATTTAGGTTTACACTAAACTAAAACTGTATTTTTTTTTTATACATTACTTTCCTAATATACAACGAGCTGAAAAAGCAAAGTCTCTTGCAATATAACTACGTGATATTTTTTTATTATTTGAATCTAAACTGCGTACCCAAATATTATTATGATCACGTGTTGAACTCCACCAAAAACCTGCTGATCCCAAACTATACAATGAATTATTAGGACTACGAGCACCAGTAGGTAAAGCTTTAAAACCACTTGTATTAGTCCCATCCCAATTAATATTGTCTTTTAACTGTTTACCTTGATTTGTACCACGACCACCTAAATTGTTTGAATTAACTTGTTCCTCTGTCATCCCTAAATATATCTCTAATTCTTTGAAATCATCATCTGTAGGTATATACCAATCATTTGGACATATCCCTTGACTTCCTTCTTCAGTTGATCCATCCATTAATGCTCTCCATTGATATAATACTTCTGTTCCCCATAATGTAGTATGAGTAAAACAAGAACTAAAAATATTTTCATCATACAAACAACCATTACCAGTATATCTCAAGTTTTCACCCATCCAACACTGATTTCCTATTTTAACTGTTATATATCCTTCATTATCTCTTTCATCTAAAAAAACAGAACCACAGGTAAACTTTTCATCTAATTCTAAATCCTCTGTTTCACGTTTTTCTAACATATGTATTCCTAATGGAATAGAAATTATTATTAATATTGCAACAAATATAAAATACTTTTTCATAAATACTATGTCCTTCCTATATTTATTAACTATATTTTAGCACATTCTTGTTTAAACTCCATATTTCTACAGAATACCAAAGGTGTAAACTTGTGTAAAAAACACAATTTTTTACATTCAATCTAAATTGATACTTTTTCTTAATTCTTTTTTTATTTCTGGATAATCATTTATTTTTTTATCTTCTAAAAGCTTCATACTTTCTTCTTTAGCTTGCATTAATATTTTAAAATCTTTTTTAAAATCTGCTATTTTAAAATTCATATCACCACTTTGTTTTATACCAAACAAATCTCCTGATCCTCTTAATTTAAAATCAGCTTCACTTATTTCAAATCCATCGGATGTTTCAGTCATTATTTTTAATCTTTCAGATTCAGTTTTAGATATAAGTATACAATATGATTGTAACGTACTTCTTCCTACTCTACCTCTTAATTGATGTAATGTAGATAACCCAAACTTTTCAGCATCATATATCACCATCATTGTAGCGTTAGAAACATCTATTCCTACTTCTATTACTGTAGTACTAATTAATATATTTATTTCATTTTTTAAAAACTTATCCATTATTTCATCTTTTTCTTTTTGTTTCATTTTTCCATGTAATACACCTATATTAAAAGACTTGAACGCTATTTCATATTGTCTTTTTAATTTATTAACATTATTTTTTTCCTTATCGTCTTCTATAAGTGGTGCTACTACATATACCTGATGATTTTTATCAAGTTCACGTTTTATTATTAATAATACATCTTTTATATCTTTATTTGTTTTTAAATATGTTATTATTTCCTTTTTATCTTTAGGTACAGTTTTAATAGTAGAAATATCCATATCACCATATATTGTTAGCGCATATGTTCTTGGTATAGGAGTTGCACTCATATATAAAACATCAGGTAGTTCACCTTTATTTTTTAAATTTCCTCTTTGATGAACACCAAATCTATGTTGTTCATCTGTTACTACTAGTCCTAAATTATTAAATTTAACATCTTCTTGTATTAAAGCATGTGTTCCTATAATTATATCTATTTCATTATTTTCTAATTTTTTATATATTTGTTCTTTTTCTTTTTTCTTAATACTTCCAATAAGAAGATCTACTTTTACACCCTTAAATAGCTTTACTACGTTTTCATAGTGTTGTTTTGCAAGTATTTCAGTTGGAACCATAATAGCACATTGATATCCACTTTTAATCATTCCTAAGCACGATATTAACGCTACAATGGTTTTACCACTACCAACATCACCTTGTATTAATCTATTCATTCTTTTCCCACTATTTAAATCATTTATAATTTCTTTTATAACTTTTTTTTGATCAACAGTTAATTCAAAAGGAAGTGTTTCAATAAAGTTCTTTATAATAGAAATATCAACATTTCTATTACAACCAGAAGTATCACTACTATTTTTTAGCTTTAAATAATTTATCTTTAACATAAATAAAAATAATTCTTCATATTTTAGTCTTATTAATGATTTTTTTAATAAGCCAACATCTTTAGGATCATGTATTACTAAAAGTGATTCATATTTATTTAAAAAAGAATATTGATCACTAATATAATCTGGTATATAATCTATTACTTTGTTTTTTGATATTGATAAACCACTTTTAATTATATTGCTTAAATTTTTTCTATTTAATCCTGTAGTTGTTTTATATATAGGCAACATTGTTGGAGTATCAGTTAATTTCATAAAATATATATCTGATGCAGTAATAGAGTTCTTTAATAAGTCATACTTCCCTACTACAGTAATACTTTTACCTATTGTAATATATCTTTGTAAGAATGCTCTATTAAAAATAGAAACCTTTAATAAGTTTTTAGTTGTGCTTAAGTTAAACCTCATTACATTCATATTTCTTTTAAATCTAGATAATACCGGTGTTGTTTCTACCATACCATCTATAATAATTTTATCCCCATTATTAAGTTCATCTATATTACTTCTTTTTAATATTTCATATCTAAAAGGATAATGAGTTATTAAATCATTTAAATTATATATTTCTAATTTTTTTAGATACTCTTTTGTTCTAGAACCAATTCCTTTTATTAAATCCATATCTTCCATATATATCACCACTATAAAGAGTTTAACATATTTTTAAATAAGAATAAAATCTTACTCTATAAATTAATATGAACTTTTTTTCAAAATAACTTGACAATAGCCTATATTATCAGTATTATAAGCAGTACCAATTCAAATTTATTGGATTGGCTGCTAGTATCACACTAGCCAACCCCTTTTTATTCTTTTTGAGACTGTTCCGCAGGGGGTCAGTCTCTGTTTATTTAAAATAAAATAGTCTAACGATAATTGTTAGACTATTTTTTTATTTTATCTTTATTTTTACATCTTCGGGTTTCTTATCTTTTCTTATAAACTCTATTCCATCAAATAATCCTAAATAATAATAAATCATCGATAAAATCTGTTCTCTTTCTTCATTACTATTTAAGTTAATATCTATTATTTTTCCTATTATTTTATCCACACTATTTTCATCAAGCATTAATCCAGTATGATGAGTATTTTCTACTTTATTTATTAATATGTTATCTAATTTTGCAAAACTCAGTTTACGTTCGCTATAAATTGGCTTTGTAATTAATGTGTATTTTTCTGGATTTTTATTAAAACTTTTAATACTACTTGTTAAAGGGCATGTACATATACGTGATTCTTCATTTATTTTAAATTCACCAAACACTATACATGGCCTATCTTTTTTGATATCCTTACAATTATCTGCAAATATTAAATTATCATGGTATACTATATCACCTTTTTTAAACATAATCATACTCCTTTTTGGAACCACTATACTATCACAACCGTCATTAATATTCGTAATTTAAATTATATTTGGTGCGGGAAAAGGGATTTGAACCCTCACGATCTTAAATCATACGCCCCTCAAGCGTACGTGTCTACCATTCCACCATTCCCGCATATATTTTATATTAATATATCAATAGATTATTGTCAATTAAAAACACCCATATACTGAGTGTTACAAACTAGGATCTCATAATTTCTGGTAAAAACATATCTATTAGTTTATCTAATTTATCTATTGTAGGATAAGGATAGGTTTTATCCTTTTTTTGTGAAAATTTAACTGGGATTCCACCTTCACTTTCCCATTCTTCTAAATTTCCACTATGATCATCAACTAAAATTGAATCTTTTGTATGTACCATTTTTGTTTTAGATATCATCTTTGGAACAGGTATTTTTGTAACATCTGGAATTAATTCCTCTAAATAATTAACCTTTGCTATAGCTTCTTCAAGTGAATTTACATGCGTTAATATTGCAACATTAAAACAGTCATATTCCATTAGTTTTTTTATACATTCAATACTATCATTTATTTGTGGAGTCTCTCTTACTATTTTCTCCCAATCCAGTTTTGCAAAATATTTCCTTGCAGATTCAAAATCTGTTTTATCTATATTATCTCTTTCTAACATTGTATATAATACTGGAATAGTATCTAATACAACTCCATCAAAATCTATATATATATTCATAACTTCACTTCTTTCATTTAAATCTATCAAACGTTATATTCTTAATATTTCCTTCTTTAGCATCTCTAATTATTAGCATAAAAACTTTATCATAATCTACTACTCCACCTTGCATAAGGCATCCTCTTTTTCTTCCAATATGATCTAGAGCTTCTTCTATATCACTAATATCCTCTAATCCATATCTTGAACTAAGTTCACTTTTATAATGATCATTTAATTTTGTTAATATATGTATTGAAACCTCATCAATTGGTAGTATCTCTTCTTTTATAGCAGAAGTAGACGCTAAATTAAGTGCTACTTCTTTTTCTTCTAATTTAGGCCAGAGTATTCCTGGACTATCTAAAAGTTCTATATCTTTATTTATTCTAATCCATCCAAGACTTTTTGTTATACCTGGTTTGTTTCCAACTTTTACTGCTTTTTTACCAACTAATCTATTTATTAATGTAGATTTACCCACATTAGGTATTCCTACTATTAATGCTCTATAGCTTCTTTTATTTAATCCCTTATCTTGTCTTTTATTATCAAATGGTATCATTAACGTTTTAGTTTTTTCTATAATCTCATTAACATTTTTTCCATTTAATAAATCTACTGGAATAACTATGTAACCTTTACTTTCATAAAATTCTATCCATTTTTTAGTTTCTTTTATATCACACATATCTATTTTTGTCATTATTAATATTCTAGGTTTATTTTTTATTATTTCATCAATATCCCTTATTTTTGATGAAAAAGGAATCCTTGCGTCTATTACTTCATAAATTATATCTATAAGATTAATATTTTCTTTCATTAATCTTTTTGTTTTTGCCATATGTCCTGGATACCAGTTTATGTCCATACTATCACCTCAACACATAAATTATAACATAAAAAAGAGCACTTTGTGCTTTATTTTATTATTCCAAAATTTTTAAAAGGAAATATTACAATATTTGTCTTTCCAATGATATCTTCTTCATTGATTAATCCAAAAATTCTACTATCAGTTGAATTACCTCTATTATCTCCTATTACAAAGTATTTGTTTTCAGGTATAATATCGTATCCAATTACTTCTAATACAAAATCTCCAGTGTTAGTACGTGTAAAATTTTCTTCTACAACTTTATCATTAACAAAGAGTTTATTATCTTTGTATTCAATGTATTCACCTGGAAGTCCTACAACTCTTTTTATTAAATACTCATCTTGAACATTTAATACAACAACATCAAATCTATTAATGTCATTTAATTTTAATCCTATTTTATTAAGCATCATTATATCATTATGTTTTAAAGTTGGATTCATAGATTTCTGTTCTACCCTTATTGGAGTAATTATAAAACTTCTCACTACTATTACCAATATTATTATAATAATATAATGCAATATATCTCTTTTGAAACTTTTTTTCTTTTTTTTACTCTTTTTATTCTTTTTCATATAAGCCACCAAAAAATAAGGCTAGAGCCTTATTAATTTCTTTCTTTTACTTTATATTGTCCTCTTAGATCTTTTAAGAAATTAAGTTTAGCTCTTCTTACCTTACCTTTTTTAACAACTGTAATTTGTGCAATTTTTGGTGAATTAATAGGAAATACTCTATTAACTCCAATTCCTGATGATTTTTTTCTTACAGTAAAGGTTTCACTAACACCACTACCCTTACGAGCAGTTACAATTCCTTCAAAAACCTGAATTCTTTCTCTTTTTCCTTCAACAATCTTTACATCCACTTTAACTATATCCCCAACTCTAAATTCAGGAACATTTGGATTGATTTGTTTAGCTGAAATTTTGTCAACAATATTCATACAATGTCTCTCTCCTTTTTTTACCATGATCATTCACTTAGCGGATCACTTTTTTTTCTTCCGTTTTTGATTTTAACATATAAATCATTAATATGCAAGTGTTTCATAGTAAATATAATTATCTACTTTTTCCACTTTTTTCTTTTTCTTCTTCTTCTTTTTTTAATTTTATTTTTTCTACTTCATTGACAATGAACAAAACCCTATTTTCAATTGATTTTTTATATTCATCTTTTAATATATTTGAGTAATGAGTATTTATAATACTTCTTAATCTAGCAGCTTCATCTAAAATTTTAGTTTCATTATCGTCATCCTCGTCTACCATAATCATTAACTTCTTTAATAATTGTTGTAACTTTTTCTCTATATTCTTTTTGGCAACTTTTTCAACAAATGATGGCTTAATTAAAACCATTTTTGTTACATTTATAACATCTTCTCTTTTAGCGTCATTTTTAGGATTTAAATTATATCCGTTCATTTTGCCATATTCAATTAACGCCATTTCACCATTTTTTTCTTTTGATATAACATAACTTATTTGTTTATTATTTTCTACAAGATCGGGTCTTCTTTGTTTTGTTCTTTTTATGCTTTCTTCTTTTCTCCACTTTTCTATATTTTTATGATGTCCTGAAATAAGTACTTCAGGCACTTTTAGCCCCTCATATTCACGAGGTTTTGTATAATTTGGATAATCTAGCA
>SKJH01000059.1 GCA_007116005.1 Bacilli bacterium
AGCGCTGCTCCAGGCGCTCTCATAAGTGATGAACCTAATCCAGAACCCACGTATGGATTGTTAAATAAAAAGGGGCTTTGATTAAACATAGACTTTCCTCCTCAAAATAGTATATGAAAATAAAAAAAAAAGTTTAAAAACCATATAAACTATGGTATAATGTTACATATAATAGGGGTTTGGCTTTGGAGGTGTGCTATTAGCATGATAAATGTAATGTTTAAATTTTTAGCGCGTTTGTTAAAAAAAATATATTTCATAATAAAAAAGATAGCAACCTCTATCGTAAGGGGATTGGTTTTTATTTTGAAATTTATAGTTGATTTTATTAACTATACCTTTAAAGGTGTTTTGGTGTTTGTAAAATGGATAGTTATTATCTTTTATAATGGTATAAAATTTATATTTTTTAATACTTATAAAGGAATATTGGCTTTTTTTGCTACATTATTTCAAATAAATACAAATGAAAAAAGTGACAAAAATATTATTAAACATAGAAAAAGGGCAGAAAAATTAATAAAAAAACTAAAGAAAGAAATTAGAAGAAAAGAAAATATATTTCAAGTTACTGAAGTTAATAAAGTTAAAAATACTATTGAAGAAAAAGTGAGGTCACTTGAAGCGAGTGTAAATGAAACAAAAAAAGATAATGATCAAAAAAATAAGATAGACCCAAATGTATTAAAGATACTTAAAAAAAGAAAAAAAGACTTAGAAAGGGCTAAAAAAGAAGAGATAAGAAGAAAGAAAGAAGAAGAAAGAAAAAAGAAAAAAAGATTGTTGCTTGAAGAGAAAGAGCAAAGAAAGCAATATCTCGAGGAAAAAAGAGAGAAAAGAAAGAGAAAGTTAATACGAAAAAAATTAAATAAAGAAAAAAAATTACTTGAAGCTAAATCTAAAAAAGAAAAAATTATAAAAGAAAAATTAGAAGCTAAAGAAGAAAAAAAACAAAGTGGAAAATTAATTAAAGAGGGATTAAAACAAAATAAAATAAAATCAAATAAAGAAAAAAAATCTCTTAAAGAAATATTTAATAATTGGTACAACAATCTAACCTTTGTAAAAGATAGAAAAAATAGACTTGAAATGAAAAGACAAACTTTATTGATTGATTTTGAAGGTGAAGATGCTGTACGTAGCGAACAAAAAGTTGTTTATAAATATGTTGCAAAAAATTTAGAAACTGGTAAAATTGAAAAAGGAATGTTTTCAGCTTTTTCTAAACTAGATGTTCATTCATATTTATTATCAGAAAATTATGAAGTATATGAAATAGTCCCACAACCTAAATTAAATAGTAAGATTGGTGGGGGAATTGTAACAGGTAAATTTAAAAAATCAGATTTGGTGTTCTTTTTAACCCAATTATCTACTTTTTTAAAGGCAGGTATTACTTTAATAGAATCTGTTAAAATTTTATCTAAACAAACTAAAAAGCCAATTCATAAGCATTTATATAAAGCTGTAATATATGAACTTACAATGGGAGAGAATTTTAGTGATGCTTTAGAAAAACAAGGAGAAGCTTTTCCTAAATTATTAGTGAATATGATTAAAACGTCTGAATTGACTGGTAATTTACCTGAGACTTTAGATGATATGGCTGAGTATTATACAGAAACAGAAAAAACAAGAAAACAGATGATTTCAGCTATGATGTATCCTATTGTTGTATCTCTATTTGCTATTGTAATAATTGTATTTATTTTATTATTTGTAATACCAGAATTTGTCTCTATATACGATGATTTAGAAACAGATCTACCTGTTATAACACAAACTGTAATTAATATAAGTGACTTTCTTCAAAAAAACATTATATATATATTAATTGGTACAACAACGTTTTTTATTGTATTTCATATTTTGTTTAAAACTATTAAAGTTTTTAAATCAATAGTGCAGTGGACAATGATGCATATGCCTATTATGGGGAAAATTGTAATATATAATGAAGTTACTATGTTTACCAAAACCTTTGCATCGTTACTTAATCATAATGTATTTATTACAGATAGTATGGAGGTATTAAGCAAGATTACAAATAACGAGATATATAAAATGTTGATTTTTGATACAATTACTAACTTAGCTAAAGGAGAAACAATATCTAATTCATTTAAAAATCATTGGGCATTTCCTGTAGTTGCTTATGAAATGCTGTTGACTGGTGAAAGAACCGGGCAATTAGGTGATATGATGAATAAGGTAGCAGTATATTATCAAGAAATGCATAGAAACGCAGTTAATCAAATTAAAACTTTTATTGAACCTATAATGATTGTATTCTTATCAGTTGTAGTAGGGACAATATTATTATCAGTAATATTACCGATGTTTACAATGTATTCATCAGTTACGTAGTAAGGGGGATATTATGGAAGAAGTAATATTAATAGGAATTATGTTTTTTGTATTTGGAACAGTGTTTGGATCGTTTTTCAATGTTGTTGGGTATAGATTACCCAACGAATTATCAATTGTTAAACCTCCATCCCGTTGTCCAAATTGTAACCACAGACTTACCGTTATTGAATTAATACCGATTATATCTTATATAATCCAAAAGGGTAAATGTAAGAAGTGTGGAAAAAAAATTCAAATGTTTTATCCTATATTTGAATTTATATCAGGTTTAATGTTTTTGTTATCATATTTAGTTTTTGGTCTTACACCCCATTTAGTAATATCTCTAATTTTTGTATCTACATTAATAATAATTATAATAAGTGATATAAAATATATGATAATACCAGATGAAGTAATAATATTTTCTGGTGTTGCATTATTTATTAGTAGATTGATTATTTTTGGCTTTAATAACATTCATGTTTTAGTTTTTGATGTTACAATTCCTTTTATATTTTTATTATTAATTAAATTGTTAGGAGATAAAATATTTAAAAAAGAATCAATGGGTGGTGGCGATATAAAACTTATGATAATATTTGGACTTGTGATAGGGTGGGAAATGGCAGTGTTTTCTATATTTCTAGCTTCATTCATCGCTTTTCCAATATCATTGTTTGCATTTTTTAAGGAAAACAAGAATATTTTACCTTTTGGGCCTTATCTAAGTATAGCGGCATTAATAATATATTTTTTTCAAATAGATTTTGATTTTATATTTGAATTATTAGTATAAACATTGTTATTACTTGATATTGACTATTATTTGTAATAATGATAATATACTTATGTAAATCGTTGATGGAGAATAGTAGTATGGATTTTTATTTATAGAGAGTTAGTGATTGGTGGAAACTAACAATAAAACCTTATGAATCAACTCTTGAGTGAAATGATGAAATCTAGTATTCATTTCCGGGTAAAACCGTTATTAAAATTAAGAATAATTAGGATGGCACCGCGTAAATACGCTCCTATATAGGGGTGTTTTTTTTATATAATTTTGAGGTGATATTATGAATGAAGTTAAAATAAATAGCATATATAGGCATTATAAAGGCAATTACTATTATATTAAAGATATTGCATATGATTGTGAGTCTTTGGAAAAATTAGTAATATATCAAGCTTTATATGGTGATAATAGGGTATGGGTAAGAAAACTGTCCTGTTTTCTTCAGGAAATTGATATTGATAAATCAGAAAATATATATAAACAAAAACATAGATTTGAATTAATTAATTTAAATAAGGAGGAAATATAATGATAGATATTAAATTAATCAGAGAAAATAAAGAGTTAGTAAAGAAAAATATAAAGAAGAAATTTCAAGATCATAAGTTACAATTGGTTGATGATGTTTTTGATTTAGATAACGAATATAGGAAGTTAAAATATCAAGCTGATGAATTAAGAAAAGATAGAAATACAATGAGTGGGAAAATTGGAACTTTGATGAGAGAAGGCAAAAAAGAAGAAGTAGAAGATATTAAAAACAAAGTAAAAGATATTAATACTAAATTGTTAGACCTTGAAGAGCAAGAATATGAATTATCAAATAATATTGAAAACATAATGATGAACATTCCTAATATAATTGATGATAGTGTTCCTATAGGAAAAGATGATAGTGAGAATTTAGAAGTTAAAAAGTATGGTGATCCTGTAATCCCTGACTATGAAATACCATATCATTCTGAAATTATGGAAAAATTATCAGGGTTAGATTTAGATAGTGCAAGAAAAACTAGTGGTAGTGGATTTTATTTTCTTACTGGTGATATTGCAAGGCTTCATTCAGCTATTTTATCGTACGCAAGGGACTTTATGATTAACAAAGGTTTTACTTATGTTATACCTCCATTTATGATTAGAAGTGATGTTGTTAGTGGTGTGATGAGTTTTAATGAAATGGATGTAATGATGTATAAAATTGAAGGTGAAGATCTATATTTGATTGGTACAAGTGAACACTCAATGATTGGAAAATTTAAAGATACAATTTTAGATAGTGAAAAATTACCTTATACTCTTACTAGTTATAGTCCTTGTTTTAGAAAAGAAAAAGGCGCTCATGGTATAGAAGAAAGAGGAGTATATAGAATACATCAATTTGAAAAACAAGAGATGATTGTTATATGTGAACCAAAAGATAGTGTGGAATGGTTTGAAAAAATGTATAATTATACAGTTGAATTTTTTAGAACATTAGATGTACCTGTTAGAACATTAGAGTGTTGCTCAGGAGACCTTGCAGATTTAAAGGTAAAAAGCATAGATGTAGAAGCATGGAGTCCAAGACAAAAAAAATATTTTGAAGTTGGAAGTTGTTCGAATTTAGGAGATGCACAAAGTAGAAGACTTGGTATAAGAACAAATAATAACGGTGAAAAATATTTTTTACACACTTTAAACAATACAGTTGTAGCGCCCCCTCGTATGTTAATAGCATTCTTAGAAAACAATTATAATGAAGATGGTAGTATTAATATACCAGAAGTTTTAAGGCCCTATATGGGGAATATAGATAAGATAAATATATAAATAAAATAACCATTAAAGTATTTTAATGGTTATTTTATCAAAATATGCTATAATATTTTATAATAATACACAATATTTTGGAGGTTTTATGTTTAATAATAGCACAATAGATATAGTTTTTATAATTTCACTAACTTATGTTATAATTCATGTTGTCTCTTTGCATGTTTTTTTTGAAAAAAATGGTTATGAACTTTGGAGAAACCCGTTTGGTTTTCGTTTTACTCAGTTTACTTTGTTTGAACTTGCCGGATTACCCCCATCGTATAGATACTTATTACTAATACCATTTTTTAATATTTACATTTTATATTTAAGAGCTTCCCGACTTGCGATGATTTATGGAAGAACGCGCATATTTGGCGTAGTACTTTTTTTATTTCCTCCTGCTGGATACTTTATGTTAGCATTTGGAAAAAACAAAGAAATGAAAACAATATACCCTTTACCATATCCAACAAATAATACAAAAGATTAATAATTTTATATAATATTCTTAATTCATTCTTTTATTATTGGTTTGTTTTTATATTCTTGTTCTATTAACTCTTTTTTTTCTTTTTCATTTAATATTGATGAATATACAGTAGTAGTTTTAAATTCAAAATCTAGTATTTCATCGTCCAAATCTTTATATCTAGTAATAATAGGTATACTGGTTTGTTTTTTTATTTTATTCAAATAGTTTTTACCCGAACCATTAAATCCTAATAATCTTATATATCTAACATCTTTAAAGCTTAATGCATCTTCTTTTGTAAAGTTATTTAATATATGTGTTAGCATTCTTCTAATTTTATTATAAGTATATCTTTTTGTTTTTATATTATTGATAAGTTCATCTAATGATGTAGAAGATATAATATATTTTTTTATTCTGTTTTCTATTCCTTCATCAACTGTTTGATATTTATTTAAGTTATCTATATCCGCTAAAATTTTATATTTTAAATATGGAAAATAATCTTCAATAAAAAATAATTGTGATTGTAAATATTGATATGTTTTACTAGGTACTTGATCAATAACATTTATATCATTTTTTAAAGCTTCTCTAATACTTGTTGCACTAGAAATTTTTTCTTCTAATTCTGTACTATTATAGTCATTTGTTCTTTTAATACATATAGGTTCTATATTAGTTTTTTGTTTAATTATTTCTCTAATATAACTTATTCCTAGGATATCATTTGGAGTTTTTATATATTCATTACTTTGATCCATTATGGATTTTGATAAAGCTTCTGGATAGCTAATACCTTCATTTAAATATTTTTTTATATTTTGTTTATATTCTTTATTTGTAAGTTGTATATTAGCAATTTCAATAAGTTTTTCTATATTATTTGATTCACTTCCAAAAATAATTTTTTCTACTTTTAATTCTTTTAATAACTCTATTGCACCTTTTGCAAATGTATCAGCAGATTGAACTGCAAAAGGATAGGGTAACTCTATTACTATATCTATCATGTTTTCTAATGCGATTTTTGTTTTATCCCATTTATTTATTATGCTTACTTCTCCTCTTTGTGTGAAATTACCACTCATTACTGCAATGATTATACTATTTGGATATAATTCCTTAATTTTAGTTAAATGGTATAGGTGCCCATTATGAAAAGGATTATATTCTACAATGATACCAATAACAACCATTTAGATCACCTCAAATAAATAATAACACAATATATATGTATTTACAAAAAAAATAAAGTAACAAACATATATGTTAATGTTGCATTATTTTGAAAAAATTAGTATAATGTAATGGCGGTGATGTTGTATGAATATAGATTTAACTAGATTATTAAAAAGTTATACTGATGAA
>SKJH01000017.1 GCA_007116005.1 Bacilli bacterium
TATACCATTTTCATATAATTCATTCTCATATTTGTGCAAATCCATACAATCACCTATAAAATTATAACAAATTACTATAATAAAATAAAGAGAGCGCTATTTAACACTCTCTTTTAAAATCCCATATTGTCTTTATAAGAAGTTATTCCTTTTTACTTCTTGGATGAAATTCATCGTAATTTTTCTTTATAAGATCTGTTCTCACATGAGTATATATTTCAGTAGTTGAAATATTTTCGTGACCCATTAACTCTTGAATAACTCTTAAATCAGCACCATTTTCTATTAAATGTGTTGCAAAACTGTGCCTTAAAGTATGAGGAGAAAAATCAGATTTAACGCCTGTTTCTTTCGCTACTTTTTTTAATATTTTAAAAAATCCTTGTCTTGTCAACTCCTTACCATGATTATTTAAAAATAATGAATCCGTAAAATATCCCTTTAACATTACATTTCTTTTTAAAAGATATTCTTTTAAAGCTTCTACAGCAACATCCCCAATAGGTATAATTCTCTCTTTACTTCCCTTTCCAAAACATTTAACCACATTATTTTCTAAACTAACATCATTAACTGTTAAACTTACTAATTCTGATACTCTAAGACCAGATGCATACATTAACTCAAGCATCGCCTTATTCCTATATTCAAATTCGCTTTTCGGGTTAATATCTAACAATAAATCCACTTCTTCTAGGGTTAAAACTTTAGGTAATTTCTTAGATAATTTTGGACTAGCTATAGAACCTGTTGGATCAAATACATTATAAACCCTTGAAATGTATTTATGAAAATTTCTTATACTCGCTATATTTCTTGCGACAGTGGCTGTACTTTTTCCATCGTTATTTAAGTTTTTAATATATTTTTCTATATCACAAGTTGTTATATCTTTAATATTTTTATTTTTTAAAAAATCTTTATATTTATTTAAATCTCTAAGATACGAATCCTTTGTGTTCTTTGATAAACCTTTTTCTATAACAACATAATTTATAAACTCAATTAATTCTTTATCCAAAGTATCACCTACTTTTTCATATATCTATCATTAGTATTAATGTATATTAACCCAATTATAATTATTATAACAAAAATTATCCAACCTGAAGTTACTATCCATCTAATACTTAATATTTCACCCAATCCAGAAATAAGGTTACTAATAGCTAATAAAAACATTAAATTGCCAATGCCATTACATAAAGCCTTTTCATCGTATTTGTTTTTTTCTTCTTTTTTAGAAGTATTATATCCCGCAATTAGAAACGAAAACCCTTTATATTTTATTAAGTATCCTAAAATAAACACTGTGATTGCCATTATTATTCCTATCATATAATAAATCACTCTTTCCATCTTAATATATAACAATTATAACATAAATATGTTAAAATTGTTATAGGTGATAATTATGAACGAACCCTTAGCATATAAATTACGACCTTCTAAAATAAATGATATTATAGGTCAAAAACATTTAGTTGAGGAAGATAAAGTTATATATAACATGGTAAAAAATAAAAAGTTGTTTTCTATGATTTTGTACGGAAAACCTGGAGTAGGAAAAACTAGTATAGCAAATGCCATAGCAGGGGAAATGGAGTTTAAAACTAGATATCTAAATGCAGTTATAAACAATAAAAAAGACTTTGATATAGTAGTTGAGGAAGCTAAAATGTATAATGGTATACTTCTTATTATAGATGAAATCCATAGACTAAATAAAGATAAACAAGATTTATTACTTCCATATTTAGAAAGTGGTTTAATTACTATTATAGGAATGACTACGTCTAACCCGTATAACACTATTAACCCTGCTATTAGAAGTAGATGCCAAATCTTTGAATTAAAAGAGCTTAATAATGATGATATAAAAGAAGGAATAAATAAAGCAATTAATAGTGGTTTATTAGAATCTATAAAAACAGAAAAAGAAGCAATTGATTATATAGTTAATATTTCTTCTGGAGATTTAAGATATGCTTACAATTTATTAGAAACTGCATTTTATACATCATCAGATAAAAGTGTAACAATAGATAATCTAAAACAATTAAATAATAAACCCTCATTCTTTCATGATAAGAATCAAGATGGACACTATGATGTTCTTAGTGCATTTCAAAAAAGCATTAGAGGAAGTGATGCTAATGCTTCGTTACATTACTTAGCAAGATTAATTGAAGCAGGAGATTTTGATAGTATATATAGAAGAATGACTGTTTGTACATATGAGGATATAGGTTTAGCAAATCCTAGTGTTGGTCCAAAAGTTATAGCTTGTATTGAGGCTTGCGAAAGAATAGGAATGCCAGAGGCTATTATTCCTTTATCTGTAATGGTAATCGAGCTAGCGTTATCCCCAAAATCTAATAGTGCCTATTTAGCAGTAAATAACGCCCTAGATGACGTTAAAAACAAAAATACAGGGAGCATTCCAAAACATATAAATAGTTCAGCATTTGGATATCTTTATCCTCATGATTATAATAACTCATTCGTACCTCAACAATATTTGCCTGATAATATAAAAAACAGAAAATACTATATACCTAAAAATTCGAGCAAATATGAAAGTTTATTAAAAGAAATATATGAAAAATTACAACATAAAAAGCATTAAAAATTAATGCTTTTTTAAAATACTATTTATTACCAAACTAGCACACAATATACCTGCAGTTGATGGTACTAAACTATTAGATCCTGGTATTTTATCAATGGTTTTAAATGGTTTTTCCCTTGAACAAACAACTGTTATTTTTTGTTTTATATTATAATCCTTTATTTTTTTTCTTATAACCTTAGCAATAGGATCATACGATGTTTTTTTTATATCAATTATTTCTATCATAGTAGGATCTAATCTATTTCCCATTCCCATACTACTTATTAAAGGAATATTATTTTTAATACATTCCTTCATAATTTCTATTTTTGTAGTAACTTTATCACAAGCATCTATTATAAAATCTGCTTTTTCATTAAATAATAAATCAATATTACTTTTATCTAAAAATATATTAAAACATTTAACATTACAATCAGGGTTTATATCTAATATTCTTTTTTTGGCAACATCAGTTTTATACTCTCCTATATTGGAATGCATGGAAATCAATTGTCTGTTTAAATTAGTAATATCTACTACATCTTTATCTATTATAACAACATTACCTATTCCACTTCTTACAATACTCTCAAGCGCATGTCCTCCAACCCCACCAAGACCTATTATTACAACAGTTGATTTTTTAAGTTTATTTATATTATTAGCACCTATATTTATTTCAAGTCTTTGTAACCACTTCATATACTCACCTTGTTTATAACTAAAAAATCCCCATAGATACGTTATCCATAACGATAAACCCTGCTTTTATACAGGTGGGTGTTTCCATGTAATTATTAGGATTCCTATAACACTTAATGGATAGGCATTCAACACAAATTACACTTTAAACTCCCAATTATCGTCTTAGTCGGATTTATGATGAACAACGATATCTATAGGATACATTAATTATATACGATATATATTTTTTTTGCAATACCTCAAATTATATTTCCAATAATTTCTAATATAAGAAATTATTCTTTTTCTTTATAAAAATCTAAAAAATCAAAGTGTTTTTTAGATTTAATAAATCCATTAATTGTGTCCATATTAACGTTTTCTAAACTCCTAAAAATGTTGATATCTATGTTATTGTTTGTTTTCTTTAAATTACTAATTAAATCTTTAATTTCCTGTCTTTTACTTGCAAACTTTCCTTTTGTTACACTACAACCACATCCTGCAAATTCTAATTCGTTTATTTTAGTCCACGATATAATATCATTCTCCTTTATTAAATATAACGGCCTAATTAATTGTATACCTTTAAAATTATCACTATATAATTTTGGGGGCATACCTCCAAAAGAACCATTATAAAATACATTTAGAAGTACAGTTTCTATCACATCATTAAAATGATGTCCAAGGGCAATTTTATTACAACCCATTTCCTTTGCTTTATTATATAAATACCCTCTTCTCATTTTTGCACATAAATAACAAGGAAATTCATTGCTACTTTTTTCTACAACTTCAAATATATCACTTTTAAATATTGTAATAGGAATATTTAATTTACACGCATTTTCATTTATATTATTCATAGTCATTTCACAATATCCTGGATCCATTACAATAAAAACTAAATCAAATTTAAATTGACCATGTCTTTGTAGTTCCTGCATACATTTAGCCAAAAGAAAAGAATCCTTTCCTCCACTTATACATACCGCAATTTTATCGTTTTCTTGTATTAACTCATAATTTTTTACCGATTTTACAAATTTACTCCATATATTTTTTCTATATTTTTTTATTATACTTTTTTCAATTTCACGAAATCCCATAAAAATCACCTAATTAATTTTATCATACATTCAGTATATTTTACACTTTTTTTGTTTAAAATATACTAAGGTGATATTATGATAAACATGAAAAGATTAGAATATATTGGTATTGTTGTAATAAGTTTAATAAGTCTATCCCTTCTACTACTTTTAGTAGACAACATTAATTATGTTTTTTTTAATTTATTCATACCTATGAATACAGGGATATGGGAAATTGGAAAATTAATGTTTACATCTATATTAATTTATTCAATAGTTGAATACTTTTCTATTGGAAAAAAATATAGGAATTTCTGGTTTGCAAAAGCCTCTAGTATGTTGTTCGGTCCATCTATATATATATTCTTAAGTTATTTTATAGATATTACCATAGGAATATCCTTCCTTCTTACTCATATTATTGTTTTTGTGTTAAGTGTTGGTATCGCACAATATATTAGTTATTATTTTCTAGAAAAAGAATTATATTTCAAATTAGTTAATGTATATGGAGTTATTGCTATTATAACAATACTTACTGTCTTTACAGTATATAATGAAAGACGTGGAACATTGCACGGACCAATTTTCAGACCTAGAGATCAATATAAAGTAAATATAAAATCAATGTAAAAAGCAAACAATAATGTTTGCTTTTTATTTATTCATAAACACTATCTTGTAGATCATCAAATGATAAACTCTTTATATAGTTTTTTATGTTTTTTAAATCAAAATTTTTATTATATTCTTTTTCATGTTTTAAAATTAGATTAAATTCTTTTTTTATTTTGTTATGTTCTTTTTTCTTTTCTTCATAATATGATTTTATTTTTTTTCTCATATCTTCTATACTTTGTCCTTTAAAAGATTCTATAATATGAGCTGCTGTTTTTTTTCTTATAAAAATTTTTATTTCTTTTTCTTCTTCTAAAAAATTAAACTTATTATTATTTTTAACTTCTTTTATTTCATTTTTTATTTGATTTCTTTTTTTAAAACTAAATAGGCTCACCTTACTATATTGTTCTTTTAATTTTATTATTTTTTGTTTTGATTCTTGTGATTTTTTCTTTTCATTAATAAACTCATCAATTTTATTAATAACTTCTTCACACGCTGATAAACGAATTTTAAGGCTTCTCAATTGTTTTTCTATAATTATTATTTTTTCTGAATTATCATTTAATTCTGTAAACCTTGTTTGAAATCTATATGTATTCCCTACTAATTCCTCTTTTATATTTTTATCTATTAATTCATAATCAAAAATTTTCTTTTTAATATTTTTTACATATTCTTTTTTTAAAATATCTGGAATTAAGTGTGTAGAAAAATAAATTTCTAAAAAAGAAGCATATTTAAGAAATATATTTTTATCATTTTGACCTTTTAACTCTATATATTTCCTATATATATTATATATTGTTTCATCAATAGTATTATTTTTTTCAAGTTTTAAAGCAAGGGATATTAATTTGTTATCAAACAATGAGACTGAATATTTAACCTTTTTTATTTCTCCAATAAATTTAGAGTTTTCAAAAGTTATAGTATGTAATTTTTCAATTATTTTTTTAGCGATATTTTCACTATTAATATCAAGTATTCCAGGATTAATTTTTATGTAATAGTCACTAAATACATATTCTTCCTCTTTTTCACTTATTTTAATATCTACCATACAAAGATTCTCATAATCTTTTTCAGCAAATATAGTTTTATTTCCTTTATAATTTAATTTTAAACAATATTTTTTATAATTATATTCTGTCTTTAACAACTCTTTTTCGTATATATTATTCATAATTCTTCCTCTACTCTATATATTATATAATATCATTTTAAACATAATTATTCAATTGTTATCCTAGAAGTTGTTCTAATAATCCAAAAGTTTTTTCTAATATAATTTTAACATTTTTACTAGTAAAATTTGAAAAACTATTTCCATAACTGGAAAATTTATTATTGTAGTCTTTTAAATTTATTTTTAAATATTCTTCTACATCTACAGGCCTTCCATCTTTTATATCTTTTTCAAATTTTCTTATTTGTTCTTGTGTAAGTTCAGTTCTTCTATGTAATTGATAATCATAATAACCTGAAGCTTGTGATATATATAAAGTTATATATATAATGAAAAAAATTATTAGTGAAGTTTTGAATGTTTTTTCTCCTCTTTTCATTCATACTCACCCATGAATTCGACAAACGTTAAAGCAAAAGCTTCAACAGTATTTAATACTTCTTCTATAACATTTTCTACTCCTCCAACTTCAACTAACATAACTCTTGGACTTATATCTTGATTATAAACACCATCTACTCCA
>SKJH01000107.1 GCA_007116005.1 Bacilli bacterium
AAAAATATATTATCCATTTTTTCCTCCTTTATATAAAATTGGTTTTATTACAAATAACTCCATTAAAATATTCATAACAGATATTAATATTGCAACAAAAAACAAAGAAAATATACCGGTAGTTTCAAAATAATCTCCCAAGATAAAATCAGTTATTTTTAAAATCAAAATATTTATAAACGGGTAAAAAAGGCCCATAGTTAGTCCTGTAATAGGTAAGGTTAATAAAAATATAATAGGTTTTACTGTTTTGTTTAAAGTATATATAATTATAGCAGCAATTAAACCGTATAAACCATAATATGAAGGATCAATGGTAACAGATTTAAACACAATTGATACTGTAATTAAAACCAAAGCATAACCAAACATATATATTATCCAATCAATAATACGGTTAAGCCTTACTTTTTTGTTATCTATTATTATCAATTTCATATAATCACCTAAAAACATTATAACACATATTAATCTTAAAAAAACTCATAAATTATTATGAGTTTAACACTTTTTTTAAATATTGACCAGTATAAGAACTCTTTATATTAGCAATTTCCTCCGGTGTTCCTACCCCAATTATATCACCACCTAAGTTACCACCTTCAGGCCCTAAATCTATAATATGATCACTTACTTTTATAACATCAAGGTTATGTTCTATAACTACAACCGTGTCTCCATTATCAACTATTCTTTGCAATATTTTTAATAACTTTTTAATATCATCAATATGAAGGCCAGTAGTAGGCTCATCTAATATGAACAAACTTTTTCCTGTTGGTTTTTTTTGCAATTCTTTTGCTAATTTTACTCTACTAGCTTCACCACCACTTAAAGTTGTAGCACTCTGTCCAAGTTTTATATAACCTAAACCTACCTCTAATAGAACTTTTAATTTTGTTTTTACTTTAGGAATGTTTTCAAAAAAGTCACAAGCCTCTTCTACTGTCATACTTAAAACTTCTGCTATATTTTTATTTTTAAACTTTATTTCTAACGTTTCTCTATTGTATCTGCTACCCTTGCACATTTCACAAGGAACATATACATCAGGTAAAAAATGCATCTCTATTTTTTTAACTCCATCTCCAGAACAGGACTCACATCTTCCTCCCTTTACGTTAAATGAAAATCTACCCTTTTGATAGCCTTTTATTTTTGATTCTTTAGTATTAGCAAAAACATCTCTAATATCATCAAAAACCCCTGTATAAGTTGCCGGATTACTTCTAGGAGTCCTACCAATTGGTGATTGAGATATATCTATAACTTTATCAATATTATCTAATCCTTTAATACTTTTGTATTTACCTGGTTTATCTTTAGTTACATATAAAGAAGCAGCAGACGCTTTATATAATATTTCATTAACCAACGATGATTTTCCAGAACCCGATACCCCTGTAACACAAGTGAATGTTCCTAAAGGGAATTTAACATTTATTTTTTTAAGGTTATTCTGTTCGCAACCTTTAATTTCTATAAATTTACCATTACCTTTTCTTCTTTTTTCTGGAATATCTATTTTTTCTTTACCAGTTAAATATCTACCAGTTATACTTTTATTATTTTTCATTACTTCTTTAGGTGTTCCTTCTGCAACAATATAACCACCATTCACACCAGCGTTAGGACCTATATCTATTAAATAATCAGATTGTAACATAGTGTCATGATCATGTTCTACAACAATAAGAGAATTACCTAAATCTCTCATTTCAAACAATGAATCTATTAATCTTTGATTATCTCTTTGATGTAGTCCTATACTTGGTTCATCTAATACATATAATATACCTGATAATCTAGAACCAATTTGAGTTGCAAGTCTTATTCTTTGAGATTCTCCACCGCTTAATGTACCAGAAAATCTATTAAGACTTAAATAATCAAGTCCTACATTAATTAAAAAACTCAATCTATCTTTTATCTCTTTTAAGAGTAACTTTGATATTTCTTCTTGTTCTTTGCTTAGTTTTAAATTATCAATAAATTTATATGTTTCTTTTATGCTAAGGTTACATATTTCATAAATGTTTTTCTTATTTATAAAAACATTTAATATGCCACTTTTTAACCTTGCTCCATTACAAGTTGGACAAGAAAGTTCGGTCATATATTTTTCTAACCAATCTCTAACAAATTCGCTACTAGTTTCCATATATCTTCTTTCTAGATTGTTAGAAACTCCTTCATAATACTCGTTTTTATTGTATATATTTCCGCTTCTAGTAGAAAATTTAAATTCTATCATGTCTAAAGAACCATACAAGATAATATCTAACTCTCTTCTTTTTAAATCATTTATTTTTTTATTCATATCTATTTTATAATAATCACAAACAATCTCTAACATTTTATTATATATATTAAAATCATCCATGTTAGATAAAGGTACTATAGCACCTTTATTTAAACTTAGATTTTTATTAGGAATAATTAAATCTTCATCTATTTTTAATTTAGAACCTAACCCCTTACACTCAGAGCACGCTCCATAAGGGGAATTAAAAGAAAACATCCTAGGTTCTAACTCCTCAATTGAAAAATCACAATTAGGACATGCAAATTCTTCACTCATAAGAATTTCTTTATCACCTATTACATCTATCAAAACTTTACCTTCTGATAACTTAACTGCTGTCTCAACAGATTCATGGAGTCTGCTTCTTATATCACTTTTAACTATTAACCTATCAATAATAACATCAATATTGTCTTTTTTGTTTTTATTTAATATAATAGTGTCACTTAAATCTTTTGTTTCACCATTAATCCTTATTCTAGAATATCCACTTTTTCTTAGATCACTTATTATATTTTTATGGGTGCCTTTTTCTCCTCTTACAACAGGAGAGATAACCATTATCTTTGTTCCTTCATTATATTCAAGAACCTTATCAACCATTTCTTCTATACTTTGACTACTTATAGGAATTTTATGAGTTGGACAACAAGGAACTCCAATTCTTGCATACAACAACCTAAAATAATCGTATATTTCAGTAATTGTTCCAACTGTACTTCTAGGATTTTTATTAGTTGTTTTTTGATCAATACTAATAGAAGGACTTAACCCCTCTATAGAATCAACATCTGGTTTTTCAGTCCCCCCTAAAAATTGTCTAGCATATGCACTTAAACTATCTACATATCTTCTTTGACCTTCTGCATATATAGTATCAAACGCTAAAGAACTCTTACCAGAACCTGATACACCTGTCATTACAACAAATTTGTTCTTAGGTATCTCTATATCAATATTTTTTAAATTGTTTTCTCTTGCACCTTTTACTATAATTTTGTCCATAAATATCACCCTTAAACATATTCATATTATATCATAAATAGAAAAATATACTCTTAATCCTATAAATTACAACTTTTATATAATAACACGAACAAATGTTCTTGTAAAGGAATGTTGTAATATTTATGTGAAATATCACAGTATTTTGGGAAAAATACTATTGATATGGTTATTATATTAAACGATAATGGAGGTAAATATCCTCACGGGCATACTATTATTGGTATAGTCCCTCGTACGACGATACATATGGAGGAATGAGAAAATATAAGAGTATTCAACTATTGTTAAATGATTTAAGAGAAAAATTTGAAAGAACAATTAATAAAGATGTAATAAACGCTATCAACTATGTTTATTTACAATGAAACAGATGTAATGTTCCAAAAAATTAATGATAAAGGGGAATTGTCGAATCTTCAGTCTGAAGACGAATTTGAATCCATTGTCCAACACTTTGAAAAAAACACAAAAAATTATTAGATAACATTTAAAAATGTGTAATTAAATTACACATTTTTTATTTCAAATAATATATCACGAAGTTCTGTAGCTCTTTCAAAATCAAGTTTTTTTGCGGCCTCCATCATTTCTTCTTCTATTTTTTCAATTAATTGTTCTCTTTCTTTTTTATTGTAAGATTTAGTTGTTTGTTTATCCTCACCCTCTATCTCATTTGATATTAATTCTCTTATTTCTTTTTTTATTGTAGTAGGAATAATATTGTGTTTTTCGTTATATTCTTTTTGAATTTTTCTTCTTCTTTCAGTTTCTTCCATTGCCAATTTCATACTTTTACTAATTTGATCAGCGTACATTATTACATGTCCATTGGCATTTCTTGCACATCTCCCTATTGTTTGAATCAAACTTCTTTCACTTCTCAAAAAGCCTTGCTTATCCGCATCTAATATAGTAATTAAACTAACCTCAGGAAGATCTAATCCTTCCCTTAGTAAGTTTATACCTACTAACACATCATATTTACCAAGTCTTAAATCTCTTATTATTCTAATTCTTTCTAACGTTTTGATTTCACTGTGTAAATACGCAACTTTAATATCTAGATTTTTTAAATAATTAGTTAATTCTTCAGACATTCTTATTGTAAGTGTAGTAATTAATATCCTTTCATTTAAATCTATTCTTTTTCTTATCTCACCAATTAAATCATCTATTTGTCCAACACTTGGTCTAACTTCTATGGTTGGATCTAACAACCCAGTCGGCCTAATTATCTGTTCAACAACTTTGTTATCCACAAGTCCTAATTCATAATCTCCTGGTGTTGCAGATACATATATTGCTTGATTAATTTTTTTCTCAAACTCACTAAATTTTAAAGGTCTATTATCTAAAGCGCTGGGCAATCTAAATCCATGATCTACTAAAACTTGTTTTCTTGCTCTATCCCCATTATACATTCCTCTAATTTGAGGTAGTGTAACATGAGACTCATCAACTACTAATAAGAAATCTTCTGGAAAAAAATCGATTAAAGTAGTTGGGGTTTCTCCTTCTTTTTTTAATGCTAAATGTCTAGAATAATTTTCTACACCACTACAAAAACCTGTTTCAGTAAGCATCTCTATATCATAAGTTGTTCTTTGTTCAAGACGTTGATATTCTAATAATTTATTATTTTCTTTTAAGCGCGACAACGCGTCATCAAGTTCTTCTTTTATTTTTTCTATACTTATTTTCAATTTTTCTTCATTAGTCACAAAATGACTTGCCGGATATATACTAACTGTTTTTTTTTCTTTTAAAATCACACCAGTTATTGAATCAAATTCACTTATTTTTTCTATTTCATCACCAAAAAATTCAACTCTTATACCATTTGCTCTTTCGTAACTAGGTATTATTTCAAGTACATCTCCTTTAACTCTAAAAGTTCCTCTTTTTAAATCCACATTATTTCTTTCATAAAGCATTTCTACCAATTTCTTTAAAACCTCATCCCTATCTATCATATCACCAGTATTTAGTATTATCATGTGATTTTTATATTCTTCAACTTCTCCAATACCATATATACATGATACACTAGCAACTACTATTACATCACTTCTAGATAATAATGCAGATGTTGCACTATGTCTTAATTGGTCTATTTCATCATTTATTGAAGCATCCTTTTCTATATATGTATCCGTACTAGGAACATATGCCTCAGGTTGATAATAATCATAATACGATACGAAATATTCAACTCTATTATTAGGAAATAACTCCTTAAATTCAGAATATAATTGACCTGCAAGCGTTTTATTGTGTGCAATAACTAATGTCGGTTTATTAACTTCTTTTATAACATTTGATATAGTAAAGGTCTTTCCAGTACCAGTTGCTCCAAGTAATACTTGATATTTTTCTTTTGAATTTATACCATCTGCAATTTTATATATTGCATTAGGTTGATCGCCTGATGGTTTATATTTAGATACTAATTCGAACATATTATCACCACTTACATTGTACCAAAAAATAATGTAAAAGAAAAAGATTTAACAAAATTAAATCTTTAAATATTTTTTAACTGCTCTTGCACTTCCCCACATTCCAACAAACACTCCTATTAAAGCTAGTAAGGAAGATACTATATAAACAAAAGGTAGCGGTTGAACTAATTGTAAGAACGGAGTAAATACTTGTCCTTCAAAATACTTAAACAGAGCTCTATATCCATATATTACTAAAATTATAGGGATTAATGATCCTAATACCCCTAAAAATAACCCTTCTATAATAAACGGTAGTTTTATGTTTAAATTTGATGCTCCAACTAATCTCATTATTTCTATTTCCCTTTTTCTTGAAAATATTGTTAACTTTATAGTATTAGATATTAAGAATGCTGTTACTACTATCAATGCTAGTACTATTACTATAAGTGATTTTTCAACAATACCAAAAACAGACAATAAATTTTCTACTATTCCTTCCCCATATCTAACCACTGTAATACCTTCTATTTTTTTTAATTCATTAGCAGTTATATTGATATTTTCCGCATCTACTACTTTTATTAAAAAAGTATCCTGTAACGGATTATCTTCTTCATCCCAATTTTCCATTATTGTTTTAAATACATCAGATGAATCTTGCATAGACTCAGCAATTTCAATTTTATTTTCATATTTATATTCATCTATATTATCTAACTTTGTAATTTTTTCTTCAACTTGTTTTATTTCTTCTTCTGTTAATTTATTATCTAAAAACGCTATGATAGTGAAATCTTTTCTTATTAAATTAGTAACATTTTCAACATTAAATGATAAGATCATAGATATTGCTACTATTATTAGAGTTATAGTTATACATGAAATAGAAGCTATACTTAAACTGAAATTTCTAAATATACTTTTAAGTGCATCTCTTATATTTCTATATAAAATTCTAAACGGCTTCATTTTGATACGTTCCTTCCTCATGAATTTTTTCTATTTTACCTGCCTCTATTTGTATAACTCTTTTTTTCATCTTATTTACCACTTCTTTATCATGCGTTGCCATTATTATAGTTGTACCTAGATTATTTATATTTTCTAATACTTTCATTATTTCCCAACTTGTTTTAGAATCCAAATTACCGGTTGGTTCATCACACAACAACAATTTTGGTTCGTTAACTATTGCTCTTGCTATAGCAACTCTTTGTTGTTCTCCACCAGATAACTGATCTGGATAACTTTTTGCTTTTCCTTTAGGACCAACTAACTCTAATGCTTTTAAAGTTTTTTCTCTTATTTCTTTTTGATTTAACCCTAATATTTCAATAGCAAACGCTACGTTTTCATATACTGTTAATTTATGTAATAATTTATAATCTTGGAAAACAATACCTAATTTCCTTCTTAATTTGTATACCTTATGATTTTTTAACTTTGCAACGTCAATCCCACCAATTATAATTTCACCTTCATTTGGTCTTTCTTCTCTGTATAGCATTTTTATCAAAGTAGATTTACCACTACCACTAGATCCTATAATAAATATAAATTCTCCCTTTTTAACCTTTAAACTCAAATCATATACTGCTGTAATACCAGTTTTATATTGTTTTAAAACATTTTTAACTCTTATTAATTCCATTTTACCACTTCCTTTTATGATCCTCGGTTAGATTGATATGCATCTGTAACTATCAAAAAAGCTTTGTCATCTATTTTTTCTAGACCTTCTTTAACTTTAAAATATTGTTTAGTAGGTATCAAGCACATAAATATTTGTTGTTTATCGTTTGTGTATCCACCTTTACCTTCTAATATTGTTACTCCCCTACCTACTGTTCTTAATATATAATTTTTAACCTCATCTTCTTTTTCAGAAATTATATAAAAAGCTTTATTAGAGGATATGCCTAACACCACTCTATTAGCAATAAAACTAATTATATATAATAATATAATACCATACATAAACCTTGTCCACCCTAAAATGAAACCACCTAACAGAACAATCGTTCCATCAGTTAATAACATAGCTCTTCCTAAAGAAACTTTACCATATTTTGCTACTATCTGACTTAAAATGGCAGTACCTCCCGTTGTAAACCCCGCTTTAAATAAAATACCAGATGCAAAACCTATACAAATTCCAGCAAATATTACTATTAATAACAGTTCTGAGTTATCTATGTTAATTATATATATAAAAAAAGAAGTTAAATATACAAATAACGGATATAAAAGCGAACCAAAAATGTTACCTTCTGTTTTTTCTTTTCCTAATAATATCCAACTTAATAATAATAAAAATATAGAAGATATAAATATTAATAAAGAAGGTTCAATGATGTTTTTTGTTAATATTGCAATCCCACCTATACCCCCTGATATAATATCATTCTCTAACAAAAATAAATTAAATGCACAGGCAAAAATAAATGTTCCAGCAAATAACGTTAAGTATTTATAGAATATCTGTTTTTTACTTAAAGTCAAATCTAAAGTTGGTTTATCTTTTTTTTTGAAAAACAAATTCATTTCTTCACCTCTTCAAATAACTCTCTAAAAAACCATCTAATCCACCGTCTAGAACTTTATTTACATCACTGGTCTCATGATTTGTTCTATGATCTTTCACCATAGAATATGGATGCATTACATAGCTTCTTATTTGCGAACCAAAGTTTATTTCTTTTTTATTTCCTTTTATTTCTTTTATTTTTTCTTGTTGTTTTTCCATCTCAATTAAATACAACTTGTTTTTTAATGTTTTTAAAGCTCTTTCTTTATTTTGTAATTGACTTCTTTCGTTTTGACAAGTTACAACAATACCTGTTGGTAAATGTGTAATCCTCACCGCACTATCTGTAGTATTAACAGATTGGCCTCCTGCCCCACTACTCCTATATACATCTATTTTTAAGTCTTCTTCTTTTACTTCTATATTTATATCATCTTCGAACTCTGGTGTAATATCTACTGATGCGAACGAAGTGTGTCTTTTATTATTAGAATCAAAAGGCGATAATCTAATTAATCTATGGACTCCTTTTTCACATTTTAAATATCCAAATACATACTCACCTTTTATTAATATCGACGAACTTTTTATACCTGTTTCCTCACCATCTTGATAATCAATAACTTCATATTTATAACCTTTTTTCTCGCACCACCTAGTATACATTCTATAAAGCATCAAAGCCCAATCGCAAGCTTCTGTTCCTCCAGCTCCACTATGTATTTCCAAAATACAGTTGTTTTTATCATATGGTCCACCCAATAAAGATAAAATCTCAAATTTTGATATACTACTAACTAATGCCTCTGTTTCTATTATTAATATTTCTTCTAATTCTTTATCAGGAGATTCCCAGAGAAATTCTAAAATTTCTTTTTTTTCTTGTATTTGTTTTTTCAACTTTGAAAGTTCATTTACAAGTTTTTTTTCTTTGTTTAGTTTATCTATTACCCGTTCAGCTTGTTTTCTATCATTCCAAAAATCTTTATCCTCAAGTTGTTTTGATAACTCAAATATTACTTTTTCTTTATTATCTAAGTCAAAGTAACCTCCAAAGGTTATTAATCTTTTTATTCTGTTCTTCAACTATTTTTCCTATTTCCTTTATATCCACATTATCACCATACAAATTATAACATGAAAATACATTTTTATAAATTAAAAACTATAATATTATTTTCTATTATAGTTTTATTCTACTATTACTCTTCTAGTTGTAGAAACAACATTTCCCATATTATCTTCTACAAAGTATAACAAAGTATATGTTCCTTTAACCTCTGTATTAACCACACCATTTTTTATTACCTTATGAGATATATCTGTATCTTCATAATCAAACGCAGTATAACCAGGTTCTTCAAATTTACTTCCCTTTGGTATAGTTATTTCTTTTGATCCTAACAATTTTATTCTTGGCTTTTCCCCAATATCAATAATACCATCACAAACTATACTTTTATCATCATCAATTCTTAATTTTATTCTTGTATTTTCGTTGAAATTTTTCCTCTCTTCAGGACTAATCTGCATACCTTTTCCAAACTCAGCGGATAATACAGATATCGTTGGTATACTTACATATGTAAAAGCGCCAACCTTATCTTTATCTATATTTATAGCTGAAGGACGTTTATCAATTAACTCAAGTGTTAGATTGCAAATTTTAGTTTCAAAATCGACTTCTCTTTTCATAATACTTAAGTTATAAAACATTATAATACTACCAACCAGGACTATTACTATCGCTATTATAATTAATGTTACCTGTTTTTTATCCATGTAATCACCCCTATTATTGTTTATATTGTATCAAAAAAAACACTGTTTGTATAGTGTTTTTTATTTGCCACAACATTGTTTGTATTTCCTACTACTACCACAAGGACACGGTGAATTTCTACCTATTTTATCTTTCTTTTTTATACCACCTTGCAATGTTTTTTCATCTTTGTTATTAACTATAGGTTTTGAAACTTGTTTTCTTTCTAGGTTTTGACGAATTTCTGCTCTAATCAAAAACATTACTTTCTCTTCTGTAATTTTGATTAACATAGAATCAAATATTTGGTAACCCTCTTTTATATATGCTTGAAGTGGATTTTCATTAGCATATCCTCTAAGTCCAATACCTTCTCTTAAATGTTCCATATTATTAATATGATTCATCCAATGAGTGTCTATAACTCTTAAACATATTGCTTTTTCAAATTCATTTATTATATCTTCTGGTAAAAGTTTTATTTTTTCTTTATATTCCTCAGCGACTTTTTCATATATATAATCAACTACTTCTTCAATAGTTCTTTCCTTGATATCCTTAGCTTTAACAGAAGTTTTTCTAAGCATTGTATTATTAATGAATTTTACTAATTCTTCATAATTATCTATTTTGTCTTCCGTATCATTTTCTTTAAAGTTATCATTAAATACAATATAATTATTTATTACATCATTGATATAATCTTTAAATGTTTCCAATATTGTATCATGTATTGAATCTTTATCTAAAATTTCATTTCTTCTTTGATAAATTATTTCTCTTTGTTCATTCATAACATTATCATACTGTAATAATTGTTTACGAACATCAAAGTTATTTCCCTCTACTCTTCTTTGAGCAGACTCAATGGATCCAGAAAACATTCTACTTCTTATTGCTTTTTCTCCTGAAAAGCCAACACTTTTCATCAAACCTTTAATTCTTTCTGTTCCAAACCTAACCATTATATCATCTTCAAGAGATACAAAAAATTGTGAAAAGCCAGGATCTCCCTGACGACCCGCACGACCTCTTAACTGATTATCTATACGTCTTGCTTCGTGTCTTTCTGTTCCAATTACACATAATCCCCCAATTTCTACAACACCAGTACCCAATTTTATATCAGTTCCACGTCCCGCCATATTGGTTGCTATTGTTACAGAACCTTTTTGACCTGCTTTTGCAATTATTTCTGCTTCTCTAGCGTGATTCTTTGCATTTAATATTTCGTGATTTATTTTTCTTTTCTTTAAAAGTTGACTTATTAATTCGCTTGTTTCAATAGCTATAGTACCAACTAGTATAGGTTGTTCCAATTTATTTCTTTCTTCAATTTCATTTACTATAGCTTTAAACTTACCATCCATTGTAGCGTATAATAAATCTGGTAAATCCTCTCTTATAACTGGTTTATTAGTAGGAATTTGAATTACAAACATATTATAAATATTTCTAAATTCTTCTTCTTCTGTTTTTGCTGTACCAGTCATACCTGATAATTTTTTATACATTCTAAATAAATTTTGAAAAGTTATTGTCGCTAAAGTTTTAGTCTCTTCTTGTATCTTTACGCCTTCTTTAGCCTCTATAGCTTGATGTAAACCTTCACTATATGCTCTACCTTTCATCAAGCGTCCTGTAAATTGATCTACTATTATTACTTCACCATCTTGCACTACATAATCAACATCTCTTTGCATACCAAAATTAGCCTTCAATGATTGATTTATATGGTGAACTAATCCCGAATTATTTATATCATAAATATTATCTATTTTAAAATAGTTAGAAGCTTTTTCTACTCCTTCTTCTGTTAACATAACATTATTTGTTTTATCGTCTTTAGTATAGTCTATCTCTTTCTTTAACGTTTTAGCAAAAGTATCTGTATCATTATACAAATTCAGAGATTTCATTTGCCCACCCGATATTATAAGAGGAGTTCTTGCTTCATCAATAAGCATTGAGTCAACCTCATCTAAAATAGCAAAATTAAGCGCTCTTTGTACTCGATGTTCTTTTTTTACCACCATATTATCTCTTAAGTAATCAAACCCTAATTCATTGTTTGTTGTGTATAATATATCTTTATTATATTCTTCTTTCTTTTGTTCTGGAGTTAATTCTCTCAAATTAATTCCTACAGAAACACCTAAAAAATTGAATATACTTCCCATCCATTCAGCATTTCTTTGGCTAAGATACTCATTTACAGTAACAACATGTACCCCTTCACCAGTTAGCGCATTTAAGTAAGCTGGCATAACGGTTGTAAGCGTTTTTCCTTCACCGGTTTTCATTTCTGCTATATTTCCAAAGTGAATAGCAATTGCACCTAACAACTGCGAATAAAAGGGAGTCTCCCCTATCATTCTAGTAGCGGCTTCTCTTGCGGTAGCAAAAGCTTCGGGTAAAATATCAATTAACTCTTCGCCATCTTTTAATCTACTTTTAAATAAATTTGTCTTTTCTTTTAACTCGTCATCTGTTAAAATAGAAAACTCATCTTTATATGACTCTATTTTATTAGCATATATTTCAAATTTCTTTAATTCTTTATATTCATGGTCAAATATACTTTTTAATATATTCACAAAATCACCTCACGTAATATATATTGTATCAGAAAAAAAGAAATAGTTAAACATTTTTAACTACTTCAAAAATTATATTCTTGTTTTATTATTAATTTGTTTCTATAGACCCATAGTTACCATCTTTTCTTATATATATAACTGTAACGTTATCAGTATCAGCATCTTTGTATATAAAGAAATCATGTCCTAACATATTCATTTGTAAAATTGCTTCTTCTTCATTCATTGGTTTTGTACTTAATTTTTTTCTTTTAACTATTTTATTATTATCTTGTACTGTATCACTTTCATACGCAAAACTAAATTCTTTTATTTTTTCTTTATCAATTTTATTTAGCTTGGTTTTATTTTTTTTAATTTGCCTTTCTAACTTATCAACTACAAGATCTACGGCAGAATATAAATTTTCATGAGATTCTTCTCCTCTTATAGTAAAATTAGTTGTAAGGATAGTAACCTCTATAATTTGATTATGTCCCCTTAGTTTTATTAAAACATTGGACTTTATATTATCAGACTCTTTAAAATATTTATCTAGTTTAGATAGTTTTTCTTCAACATACTCATGTATTGCTTCTGTTACTTCTAAGTTTTTTCCTCTTATATTATTCTTCATATACTAACCTCCTAATAATATTTTAGCACACAATAAACAAAAAAAAAAACCACTAAACTAATGTGGCTTCGTTAACACCTACTACATTAATTGCCTGCAGGCCTTTTTCAGTATGGACTAAATCAAATTCAACATATTGACTTTCAGTAAGAGTTTTATATCCACTATTCCTAATAGCGCTATAATGAACAAAAATATCTTCACCATCTTTGTACTCAATAAAGCCATATCCTTTCTCGTTGTTAAACCATTTAACCTTGCCTGTCATAATATTCGCACCTCACCTTCTTGTGATTATACTACTACAATACAAATATACCTTATATACTAATTCTCTACAAGTACTAGCAATCAGACAAATTACGACATTTCTTAGAGATATATTTGATATACAAACAAAATATTAACATGTTTTTTTATTGTTTTTTAGTTTATACCGTAATATGTCATTAATATATTTCGAATTGTAATATATATATTATTTTCATATCAACATAACATTTTATACACAACAAATGTTATTTAAGACATTTGTTATAAACATGGATGTTTTTTATTATATAATATCTATTAGTGTAGGTGACAGTATGATTAAAAATGTTTTTTTAAAAAAATCAATAAAATTAATTCAAAGATATCATTTAAATTATAATAAGGAACAAGAACAATTTATTAGATATGGACTAGAAGCAATATATTTGTCTTTAATTAAATTAATTCCTATTTTGTTTTTTGCTTTTGTTTTAGGATTGTTTAAAGAAAGTATTTTGTTTTTGGTTTTTTATACTTTACTAAGATTTTTTGGGTTCGGATTGCACTCTAATAACGGATATATATGCTTTATATCCTCTGCTATAGTTTTTTTGCTACTCCCATATTTAAGCAAAATAATAGAAATCAACCTATATTTAAAAGTGTTTATAACCATTTTCTGTTTTTTTTGTTTTTTGCTTTATTCTCCAGCCGATACAAAAAAAAGGCCAATTATAAACAAAAAAAAAGATTGCTTGCTAAAATTATATCTACATCTATTTTGAGTATTTATATAATTTTGATTTTTGTTTTAAAAAACAATGTTATGGTTAATATATTAATATTTGCAATGTTAACAGAAACGATTATTATACATCCTTTAACATATAAGTTTTTTAAGATGCCTTATAACAATTATATTTCATATAACAAAAGCGTGGTTTAAATTTAAATTTAAACATAGAGTAAAAGGAGGTGTATTTAATGAAATTTATTGCTAAAATATTGGCGTTTTCAGCTATGGCAGTAGCTGCTTCAAGCACTGTAGCTAGTGCTGTTTACTTCTTTGATGAACCAGAAATGCCTGAAGAAATGCTAAAATAAAGAATAAAAAACTTCAATAAAAATTTATTGAAGTTTTTTATTTTAAATTTTTTAATTCAAATTGAAATGTAACTGAATAAATATTCGGTGTTATATTTAAAGTTTGTGTAAATTCGTTGTGTTCTTTTAGAATGTTTTTTATAAAAAGCAAACCATATCCCCTGTTTTTACCTTTACTACTACATCTGTTATTATCTAACAATTTAACTTTTTCTTTTTTATTATAACTATTAGATATTATAAATATAATTTTTTTTTTCTGTTTAAAAATTTCTATTTCTATTAATTTTTGCTTAGATGTTTTAGCTGCTTCAATAGCATTATCTAAATAAACACCTATTATTTTAACAATATTTTTATATGTTGATATATCCATCTTTTCTATAACGTAAATATTTTTATTTACATTCAAATTTAAATTTATACCATATTTTTCTATATCTATCAATTTATAATAAAACAACCCTTTTAATCCACCCATCGGAATTTTTTCTAATCCTTTTATATTGGATTCTTTTATTTTTTTTATATCGTTTGTTATTTCTATTAAATATTCTTTAGCTTTTTTATTTCTGCTGCAAATAAGTCCCGATATAGAAAATATCTGATTTTTAAAATTATGGATGATTTTATTTTTTTCTAATAATTCTTTTTCATATTTCACTATATTTTCATACAACATTTCTTGTTGTTCAAAAAGATTTTGTTTGTTTTTTCTTTCATAAAAAAACATAACAATTAATATTATATAAATAAATATTAACAACATATTAATAAAATATTCAAAATTGATACCTAAATAAGCATTTTTTGATGTCAGTATACCCATCAATATAATTAGTGTTATAGTAGGAACTAAAAAATTATTTTTATTTAAATTTTTTAAAATTGATATAATAATTTTTTTGAACTTATTAATAAAAACAAAAACAAAGCAAATCAATCCTATAATAAAATTAGAAAATATTTGACCATATGTTGTTTCTAACATTATATAAAAATCTATATTTAATATTAATAAAAATATAGAATATATAATTTCAGCTACAAATAATATAAATAGCATAACAAAAGAAATATTAATACCTTTAATAAAGGCATGTTTATATATACATGAATACAAAAAAGAAAATATTAAAAGTGCTATTATAGGTCTAAAACAAGCTATTTCAACTGGGATATATTGAGTAGAAAACAACATTAATATTGATAACCAAATAACATTTATGTTTCTTAAGTTTAATTTTATTTTTTGTTTTTTTATACTTTGCATACATAAAAATATAAAAACTACATTTATAGCGATTGGTAAAATTTCCATTAACATTTGCATTTTTCTCTTACCTCTTTTTTATTACTTCTTGACAACAAATAAGTATGATCCCCGTTTTTAAATATAATCTTATTTAAATTAAAATCTATTTTTTTGATATTATTTTTATTAATAATACAAGCTCTATGTGTTTTTATAAAACTATGCGTTAATTTTTTTTCTATTTCTGATAAAGTGGTATTGATATCAAATTTTTTATAGTATGTATATAAACAAACTTTTCTAGTTTTTTCATCTCTAGTTATATATAAAATATCATCATAATTTATTCTGTTCATTATATTAGAAGATAAAAATGTTAAATATGGTTTCTTTTTCAATATATTTAGACAGGTATAAATTGAATCTTTTAATTTTTGTTCATAATTATCAAACTTTGATATAAAATCAAGAATCAACAATCTATCTTTGAAGGCTTGATGACTTAATTCATAATGTGCGCTAACAAATATTATTACACTATCCCAATCTTTTTCCCTAATTTTTCTAGCTATATCTAAACCTGATGTATTGTTAACCTCAACATCTAATATATATACCTTATTGCCTATCTTACTATTCATTATTTTTTTAAATTCTGCGTTAAAATCAATAAATTCGTTTACCTTATATTCAATGTCTGTTGGCATCATTATTTTAGATATAATATTTACTATCTTTTTATTTACAATTTGACAATCATCACAAATTATAAAATTAATCATATTAACCTCCTTATATTTTATTTGTTTTTTTATAAAAAAAATCATCAATACAAGAAGAACATTATATTATTTGGCATTACTTTGTCAAGTGTTTTTGCCTTTTTTTCCCAGTTTTTTTTAACGAAAAATGAGGTTTTTCACTTTTTTTGTTTATTTGTTTTCTCTTGGTTAATTATTATGTTAGTTTTAAAAATAAAACCTATTACAATAATAAATAATATAATGTACATAAATATTCCTAAAACCCTATTTTTTATTATGTAAACTATTGACGTTAATGCGAATAAAGTATTGATATAATATATTATCAAAACAGTTGTTCTATGGCTATATGACATATTTAACAACTGATGATGCAAATGTTTTTTATCTGCTATAGATATAGATTGTTTATTAATTATTCTTCTTAATATGGCACAAATAGTGTCAAATATAGGTACTCCAAGTATAAGTATAGGTACAATGAATGATGTTAAAGTTACATTTTTAAAACCTAATATTGCTATTATAGCTATAATGTATCCTAAGAACATTGATCCTGTATCTCCTAAATATATTTTTGCAGGATAAAAATTATGAACAAGGAACCCTGTTGTAGCTCCCAACATTATCAACGATAATAATATATCAAATCCACCTAATTTATTAAGAATTATAGCTATTATACTAATAGTTAAAAAAAATATTGCACTAACTCCTGACGCTAATCCATCTAATCCATCTATTAAATTTATTGAATTTATCATAGCTAGTATAAAAATTATTGTTAATGGAACAGAAAATATTCCAAAATTTATTAATAATCCAAACCCATCAATTTTTGTTATTACCATATTACCATATATGGTTACTATTAATGCTGCTGTTATTTGACACATGAGTTTTGTTTTAACAGGGAGTGGATTTATTCCATCCAATATTCCGGTTATTATTAAAACAACCCCACCTAATAATATAGGAATCATTTCATACATTTGATCAGCAAATAACATATATCCGAAAACAAAACTAATAAAAATTGCTAACCCTCCCATTGTGGGCATAGGTACTTTATTTACTCTTCTTTTATTAGGTTTATCTACTGAACCAATATGAAAAGCCATTTTTTTTATAAACGGAGTTATAACTAAAGATATCAAAAAGGTTGTGGTTACAATCATTATTATTTGTTTTAAATCGACAACCATAAAATCACCTTGTTTTTATTATTACATAATTAAAGGTAAAAAAAAAGAGTAAAATAATTTTTTTACTCTAATTATCAATTAAATGTATATTTTCTAACAAAATACCTGTCCCCTCTGCTACACACGTTAAGGGACTTTCCGCTACAAACACAGGTACTTTTAATTCTTTTGATAATAACCTATCAAATCCTTCTATCATAGCTCCACCACCAGTTATAACAATACCTTTATCTATTATATCAGCGGATAACTCAGGCGGCGTTTGTTCAAGTACGGTTTTTGCGGTTCTTATAATTTCATAAGCACTTTCTCTTAAAGATTCTTCTATTTCTTCTGAAGTTACTGTTATAGTGTGAGGTAAACCAGTTACTAAATCTCTACCCCTTACTTCCATATGTTCCTTTTTAGTCCCTACATATACAGTACCAATATTCTTTTTTATATCTTCTGCTGTTATTTCTCCTATCAAAAGCTTATATTTGTTTTTTATATATTTAACTATCTCATTATCAAATGTATTACCTGCTATTCGTATTGATGCACATGTAACTATACCGCCTAATGATAATATTGCTATATCTGTTGTTCCTCCACCTATATCAATAACCATATTACCAGTTGGTTTAGAAATATCAAGTCCTGCACCTACTGCTGCCACTTTTGGTTCCTCTTCTAAAAAAACTTTTCTTGCTCCTGTTCTTTCTGCCGCCTCTTTTATAGCGTTCTTTTCAACTTGTGTAATGTTAGAAGGACAACATATAAGAATTCTTGGTCTTGAAAATAAATTTTTACCATTTATTTTTCTTATGAAATAATTTAACATTATTTCAGTACCTTCAAAATCTGCAATAACACCATCTTTCATAGGTTTGATTGCCTTAACTTTACCAGGAGTTCTCCCTAGCATTTCGTGAGCCTCTTTACCTACAGCTAAAGGTTTCTTTGTCTCTGAATCTATAGCAACCACACTAGGTTCGTTTAAAACTACACCTTGTCCTTTAACATATATAAGTATATTTGCCGTACCCAAATCAATTCCAATATCTTTGTTAAACAACTGCATCATCCCCTTTTTTATTAATTAAATAACATATTATCTTATGTTATTATTATTCAACTTGAAACAATTTAATATACTATGAATTTTAGATTTGAAAAGTTATAAATTTTATTGTTTTTTTTAATATTTTTCTATATAAAAAGTTCCCAAACTTAATGTTATTATAACATAAGATTGAGATTTTTAATACTAACATTATATCGTTTTAAGATATTTTCTTCTTGTAGATTCTCCACCTCTAATATGTCTTATATCTATATGATATTTCAATATTTTTTCTACTTCTTTATATAAATTTTTATCAATGTTAAAAAGTCTTTCTTTTAAATCTTTGTGTATTGTGCTTTTACTAACTCCGTATTTTTTTGCGATTTCTCTTATTGTTTCTCCAGTTTTTATAATATAGTTAGCTTCATTTATTACTCTATCGTTAATTTTATTATACATAATTTCACTCCTCTATAAATTATATAAAGTGCTTGTTTATTTTATTCTACAAAAAAAGAACTAATTATAAATCCTTTATATTTTTATCGAAAAACATTTTTGGATCTACTACTGTTCCTTTATAGAAAAGCTCAAAATGTAAATGGTTTCCTAAATCTTTTGATATATTACAAGTACCACTTTTACCAACAAGTTCACCTTGTGACACTGTGGCATTTTCTTTAACTTTAACTTCACTTAAACATTGATATACACTAATAAAATCATTAGAATGTCTTATTTCCACAGTTTTTCCTAACAAATTATCCTCTTTTAATTTTATAACCATACCATCTAAAATAGATATAACATCAAAAATTTCTTCTGAACCATAATCTATTCCAGAATTTTGTATATAGGTTTTTTCATAAAATATTATTGATTGTTCTTGATCTTTTTTTTCTGAATTATAATCATAAAAATTTCTTATTTTTTTTACATTACTATCATTATAAGGTCTAATAATAACCTCAGATACTCCTATTACTGGTTGTTCATCATGATTAATTGTATCCCTATCTATATATATAGGTTCATTATCAATTTCCTCAACAGGTGAATAATTCACTCTAAAAATAAAAAAAGTACTAAATAATAATGTTAATCCTGCTATACCGTAAATCATTGGCAATACAAATGGTTTTAATCTTGTTCTATTATACATATTCTCACCTCATTTTAAGTTTGAACATATTTAATTGATTATATACACTAATTTATTTTTTTTATTTCAATATTTTTATAATAATGTTTTAATATTTCATCATATGTATAACCTTCTTCAGCCATAGCTTTAGCTCCATATTGACTCATGCCTACACCATGCCCAAAACCTTTTGTATTAATTATTATATTATTATCTTTTAAAGTTATTTTTAAATTGGTAGACCTCAAATTCAAAGCTGTTCTAATATCCCTACTTTTTATTTGTTTACCATTTATATCCAAAATTAGAGGCCTACCTGTAGAGGCAGTTTCAATTGTATTTACATTAATTGTATAGCAATCAATAATTTCTAGTGTTTTGCAAAAAAAATCTTTAGTAAAGATTTTTTCATCATAAAAAACAGGGGATACATCCCTATCCCAATGAGATTCTACACTTTTTAAATAAGGCACATCAAAACCAAAAACCTCAACGCTATTTTCTGTAAAACCACTGCTTGTAGAAAAAAATAAAGTATCTGCTATTTTATCATTATAAAAAACACATTCCCCTTTTGTAGATTTAACACTTTTTTTTATTCGTGTTCTATAATTGTAATATTTTTCACCCCATACATTTTTCAAGTGATCATCATCTAAATAAACCTGATGTAATACCGTATTAACCACATCATAATTTTTATATTTATTATATTCAATTCTTTTCATAACATAACTTCTAGCAGCGACAGCCTGTGCTTTTAAAGCTTCTTCGGGAAAATAAACAGGCATTTCACCTGCTACAACACCAATTACATAATCTTCTAATGGTATTTTTTTCATTTGTTTTGTATTTTCAATTTTTACCCTTACAAAAATGTTGTCAGATTTTTTTGTATCTATATATTCTTCATATTCTTTATTGTTAAAAAACAAGAAAATAAAAAAAGGGATTATTATAAACAATATTGTTAAAATTAACAACTGCTTCATAATAATCACCCTCTATTTTATAATTTGTGAAATTTCATAAAAATCATACAAAAAATTTACTATTAAATAAGACAATGATAATGACAATAATACGTATAATGTTTTTATTTGATTAATACTTCCTTTTTTAAAATGTTTTTCAATATTTAAAGATGTAACTACCCACATTGATATAGGAATTACTAATATATATAATAATATTTTAATGTTCATTTTCGTACCCACTTATTATATCTATTCTATTTTTATGTCTATTAACATTAGAAAATTCTGTATTTATAAATTTTTTTATTATTAACTTGGTTTTAAATAAAGTTTTTTTGTTATTTATAGCTATTATATTAGCATTATTATGTTCTTTAGCATATTTCGCATCTTTTATAGTATCTAATTTTGCACACCTAGCACCTTTTACTTTATTGCACGCTATTGACATTCCTATCCCGGTTTTACATATAGCTATTCCCATATCAACGTTTTTATTTACTACTTCTTCACCTAATTTAAAAGCAAAATCTGGGTAATCTACTGAATCTAATGAATCTGTACCGTAATCAATAACAGTATATCCTTTTTTATTTAAAAATTTTGTCATTTTTTTCTTTAAATTATATCCACCATGATCACATGCAATACCTATTTTCATAAATTCACCTCACAAAAATTATAACATATATATTTTATAATTAAAAAACAAAGTGATTTAATCACCTTGCTTTTTAAGTCCATATCTTTTATTAAACTTTTCAACGCTACCCTTTTTTGTTGTACTAGATTGTTTTCCAGTATAAAATGGATGACATTCTGAACAAATTTCTACGTGAATTTCTTCAACAGTTGATTTTGTATCAAAACTTACTCCACATGCACAAATAGCTTTTGAATCTTTATAAACAGTTTTATTATTTTTCATAAATACACTCCTCTCGCCATAATCAATTTTTGATTATAGTAATTTCAAAGACTTTTTATATTATAACAGCAGTTATTTTTTTTAGCAAGAACTATTTTAATATTTTTTGTTTTAT
>SKJH01000004.1 GCA_007116005.1 Bacilli bacterium
ATAGTATTTTAATTTTTTTTAGAAGCACTTAACATTTTAACACGTATATCCTTAGTTATAGCATTATCGATTTGACTATTATTTAAGGCATATTCTAAAGTAGGTTCTATCATATTAAAATCTGCTATCATAGAATTCGGTTTTTTTATAGGATCATCTTGTGTTATAGGAACTAAAAAATAATTTTTTCTATAATATAGACTTATAATATTTGGTCCATTTGCGCCAAGCGCATCATTTGTTGCTATTGCTAATACCACTGGTTTTTCATTTCTTAAAGTAGCTTTAACAGCCATAGTAACTGGTGTATCTGTTATTCCATTCGTTAATTTTGCAACTGTATTTCCAGTAGCGGGTGCAACAATTATAGCATCCAAAGGTTCTAGCGGCCCAAATTTTTCTGCTTCAACAATAGAAGACACTACTGGTTTTTCTGTTATATTTTCTATTCTGTTTTTAAATTGTTTACAACATCCAAAGCGCGTAGTTTTTCCAATAACATCTGGAGAGGTTATTGGGTGTACATCATACCCTTTTTCAACAAGGTTTTCTAATTGTTCTATTGCTTTTTCTAATGTACAATAAGATGAAGTCATAGCAAATCCTATTTTATTCAAGTATAATCACCTCCTATTATTGAGTTTATTTTTTTAGTTAGTATTTTAGCAGCAGTCTTAGGTGCCACAGCAGAAGGAATTCCCATCCATACTTTAGTATTAAGTCCCAACTCATTAGCATAATCAACATCTATTCCGTGAGGATGAGATGCAACATCAAGTATATACGAATTTTTACTTACATATTTTAAATATTCTTTATCTAAAACCTTACTTGTTGCTGTATTAATAATAGTTTCATTAAATTTAATATTGTTTATCATTTCTTTTTTATCAAATGTATAAAAAACTTTGATTTTTTTTTCTTTTAGAGCATTATAATCTGATTTAGATAGTACACCAACTGTAACTTTAGCGCCTAAATATTCAAGTTTTTCAACTAAAGGTTTCCCTACATTTCCATAACCAAAAACTAATATATTAGAATCGTTTATTGTATATTCGGTGTTATTTATTAAATCCCCTATTATTCCTTCTACTGTAGGTATACTATTTTCTTGTGTTACTACTTTATCTTCCATCAAAACAACCGCCCCTCTATTACTAATAGTTAAAATATCTTTTACCTTATTATTTAATATACCAGTAAAAATCAAAGCATCTCTTTTAGTATTTTTTAACACATCATTATCTAAAATTATTTTTTCACCACTAAACTCTGCAGTTATCTCGCCATCTTCCTTAACACCATTTACAGGAAAAAATATGACATCATAAATACTAACATCTAAATCTTTTAATTTTTTATTAAACACTCCAGACGGGAGTTTTTCCTGTTCATAACCAACTACATCTATTTCATGATCTTTATTATTAAAAAAATTCATTACTACAAGTTGTCTCTTGTCTCCCCCTAAAAAAAGCATTTTCATATTATCACCTCTACACTTAATATTGTATGATTTACCCTTTTTTTGTTTCATATTATTAATGTCATCATAAAATACTATGGAGATGATTATATGTGCGGTTTTGTCGGTTGGGTAAACCATAAAAAAAATTTAGGTAACAATATGGACCATCTTATAGAGATGAACAAAAGTTTATCATGTAGGGGGCCTGATTGTACAGGTTATTATTTTAAAAAAAACATTTTATTGGGTCATCAAAGATTATCAGTAATAGATGTTGAAAACGGATCACAACCAATGACTTATAAAGATTATGTAATTGTTTATAATGGTGAATTGTATAATACAGAAAAAATCAGAAATATATTAATAGATATTGGTTATACATTTAAAACTAATTGTGATACAGAAGTTGTATTAAAAGCATATGCTCATTTTAAAGAAAAATCATTAGAAATGTTTGAAGGTATGTATGCTTTTGCAATTTATGATGGAAAAAAACTTTTTTTAGCAAGAGATAGACTTGGTATTAAACCTTTGTTTTATAGTAAATTAAACAACAACTTTATATTTTCATCAGAAATAAAAGGTATATTAAAAAGTAATATTATTAAACCTATTATAAATAAAAAATCACTTCAAGAACTATTGGCTTTAGGACCTTCTAGAACTCCAGGAAATGGAATATTTAAATATATATATGAATTAAAACCTGCTCACTACTTAATATATAAAGATAATAAAGTGAAAATCAAAAGATATTGGAATGTAAAAAATGAAGAATTTACTGATACATTAGAAGATTCTAAAAAGAAAATAAAAAAACTGCTGGAAAATTCTATAAAAAATCAAATGGTTTCTGATGTTGGGATTGCAACACTTTTAAGTGGTGGTTTAGATTCAAGTATAATAACTGCAGTTTGTAGTTTGAAAATGAAAAAAAAGAACCAAAAACTAGATACTTATTCTGTTGATTATGAAGACAACACAGATTTTTTTACAGCAAATAATTTTCAAGTATCAGATGATAACAAGTTTATAAAATTAGCAACTAATGAATTTAATACAAATCATTCATATATAACAATATCACAAGAAGATTTAGCAAAATATTTAAAAGAATCGATTCTTGCAAGAGATTTTCCTGGTATGGCTGATATTGATTCGTCACTTTATATTTTTTCAACAAAAATAAAAGTAAAAAATAAAGTTATACTAAGTGGTGAGGGTGCCGATGAAATATTTGGTGGATATCCTTGGTTTTATAGAAAAGATTTGTTAAATAGAAAATATTTCCCATGGATAAGTGATTTAAAAGAAAGAAATAAACTACTGAAAAAGAATATGAGAAAAAAATTAAAAATAGAGAAATACGCTAAAAAACAATATAAAAAAACATTGAAAGAGGTTCCTAAATGTAAAAACAAAAAGGAGCAAAAACATAAAAACTTAGCATATCTAAATATGAACTGGTTTATGTCTACACTTCTTGAGAGAAAAGATAGAATGACAATGAGAGCTTCATTAGAAGCAAGAGTACCTTTTATTGATCATCATCTAGTTGAATATTTGTGGAATGTTCCGTGGCCATATAAATATTATAATAGTATGGAAAAAGGATTATTAAGAGAAACTTTTAAAGATATTTTACCTTATGATATTACTTATAGAAAGAAAAACCCTTATCCTAAAACACATAATCCAAAATATGCGGAAATAGTTAGTAATTTATTAAAAGAAAGATTAAAAAATAAACAATCTATACTTTACAAAATATTTAATATAAATAAAATTAACGAATTAATAGAAACTAAGGGCAATAGTTTTACAACACCTTGGTTTGGTCAACTTATGACTGGTCCACAATTAATAGCGTATTTATATCAGTTTGACATATGGGCTGAAGAATATAAGATTATTTTAAAAGTTTAAAATAAAACATTATATAAATTTATTAAAAGTAAAAAAATATGAATGCTCATATTTTTTTATTTTTGGTTATATATAATTAATTCGTGTTGAGCTCTTGTACATACTACATAATATAAATATTTCTCTTTTTCTGTATAAGGATTATCTTTTTCTGTATATAATATTACAGCATCAAATTCTAAACCTTTTGAAACATAGGAAGGAACTATTACCAAATCTCTATTAAAATCCTGTGATTCTGCCTTTAAGACATTAATATCTTTTATTTCTTTATTTAACATTTTATAAATTTTATCTGCCTCTTTATCTGTTTTGGTTATTATTGCTATAGATTTGTATGTTTTTGTAAGTCTATTTATTTCATCACTTAGTTGTACATGGATTTCTTTTTCTGCCCTTTTTAACACTGGTATATTATTTTGCTTTCTAATAGCACTAACAAAATTTAACCCTAATATCTTATTTGTATGATCTATTATTTCCTCACTTGATCTATAAGTTTTTGTAAGTTCCATATATCTTGTGTCATCTTTCAAGATTTTTTTTAGAGTATCTAAAGTTTCATATTTATAATATGGATTAATAGTTTGGTTAACATCACCTAATATTGTAAAATTCGCATTACCAAATATTTTCTTTATTATATAATATTGAAGATATGTATAATCTTGAGCTTCATCTATTACAATTTGTTTTATATTACCATTATAAGGAAAACTTTCTAACAATCCTTTCATGTATATATACAACAAAGAATCTTCATAATTAAGAACCTTTTTGTTAACAAAACTGTTAATTTCTGCATCTGATAACTCTTTCCCATAATAATTAACAAAATGTTTGCTCTTAAATAAATTTTTATATATTTTTTTGTAATCACGCTCAATATTAGACATTTCATAAAGCGTTTTTATGTATCTTCTTTTTCCATTTGATTCACCATTATAACGACATATATTTTGACTAATACTTATTATTCTTTCAAATAAAGGAATAGATGAATATCTTTTTTTAAAAAAATCATTAAGATCATTAGAAGTATAGTCCCTATTTTTACATTCTATACTACCTTTAAAACAAGCATTATCTTCTAAATCCTTTACATAATTATCAATAACACTTTTAAAACCATCACTTAATTTTGTTTTTACTAGTTTTTCGTTAGGTTCATTGCCCATATAATATCTTTCTAAGAAATTAGTAAACGTCTCTATTTTAGAATAACCCTTTATGAAGGATATAGCAAAATCACTAAATGTTGTTCCAGTTGTATTTTCTTCACCTAACTCAGGTAATACATTTGATATATACTCTGAAAACACATTGTTGGGCGAAAATATTAGTACATCATCTGATTTTAAATTTTCTATTTTATAAAGAAGAAACGCTATACGATGCAAAGCAACCGATGTTTTTCCAGATCCAGCAATACCTTGCACTATCAAATGCCTATCATTTTCATTTCTTATAATCTCATTTTGTTCTTGTTGGATAGTATTAACTATGTTTTTCATTTTATCACTTGATTCTTCTGCTAAGACTTCCTGAAGCATATCATCAACTACATTAACATCGTTATCAAACATTCTTATTAGTTTACTGTCTTTTATTTTATATTGTCTTCTTTTTTTTATTTGTTCTTCTATCTTACCACCTGGCGCATTATAAAAAGCCTCTCCTATACCAAAATCATAAAACATACCGGATATAGGCGCTCTCCAATCATAAACCAAATGATTATTATCTTTATCGACATATGTTATTCCGACATAAATTTTTTCAACAGTATTATCAGTTTTAAAATCTATTCTCCCAAAGTATGGAATAGATTCAGATATTAAAAGTTTTTTTAAATATTTACCTTTAATTATCAATTGCTCTACTTCAAAGTCACTTTCTAACATTGCAGCACTAACTTCAACAGCATCCATTCCTTGCTTGTTATCCCATAAATATTTTTTGAATTCTGTAACTTTCTCTTCCTGCTGATATAACTTTTGCCCTATTTCACTTATTTGTTTTTTTATTTCTTTTATAGTACGATTCAAATAATTTTTTTCTTGTTTAATTTCTAATTCAGATACTCCCATATAACCTCCTTATACATAAAAAAATGAACTTTCAAAAAAACAGTCCATTAATTTTATTATGTTATTTAGTTACGCATGGAAAAATTATATTATAAATAATATACAAAGTAAATACTAAAACAAAAGAAAGACTATTATATATAGTTTTTTTTTGATAAAATAATACATATGGATGTGATGTTATGATTTTTTTAAAAAAAGCAATCAAAAATAAACTTTATTTATCATTTGGTATATTGTTTATTATTGCTCTTGTTTTTACGATTGTAATGTTTTTACCGAAAACAAAAAACACCATATTAGAGGGCACTGTTATTGATATTTATTATAGAGACTCAAACATTAATAAACCCACTATATTAATAAGAAATGACAATTCTATTTCTTCTGTTAATTTTATTAAAAATATTGATTTAGAGAAAAAAAATATATCTTTAAACGATATAGTGGAAGTTTATCATAGTGGGATGGTTGCAAAAAGTTATCCGGAAATTGTTTATGGAAAAGATATTGCTTTATTAGAAAAAGCAAATAAAAGATTTGACCAAAGTAATTTTAATATGTATTTTTTAAATTCAACGGGTTATTATAACGATGAAACAGATACTTTTATTTATAAAAGATTTAAAACAAATACTTTTTATTCAAAAGATGAATATTTAAAATTTGCAAACATGATTGGAATACAAACCCATATTGAGAACAATATTGATTTAGACTTAGTATTTAATGAAAATGTAATTGTTGTTTCTTATACTCATATGAGTAGTACTCCAAAATTATTATATTATGGTCCATACAAAGTAAACAATGATGTTTTTATTCAGATTGATATTAGTTCACCAGAAAACATAACTGATGATATTGTTTTAAGAGGTACTATGGTTATTATTAATAAGGATTATGTTACATCTGATATAGAGACTTTAGGTTATTATGTTATTAACGATGTGGAGGATTAAATGAAAAAGCTTAATGAATTATTTGATTGTAATTATGACACTTTAATAAAAGGAATAAAAACCAATTCAAAAGAAATAAACGAAGGAGATTTATTTGTTTGTATTATGGGATTTAATTGCGATAGACATGATTTTGTAAAAGAAGCAAAAGAAAAAGGGGCAAGCGCTTTAGTGGTAAGTCGTGATGTAGAAAGTGATTTACCCACAATAAAAGTAAAAAATACAAATGAAGA
>SKJH01000082.1 GCA_007116005.1 Bacilli bacterium
ATTGATAATTTATATTTAATATTATATTGACAATTTGTCATTTCGTGTTACAATTTTATTGTGTACTATAGGAGTTTTTTTAAAATATATATTATATAATAATAAAGTTATTGAATAGTAGTAAGGAGAAAAAAATATGTCTAAACAAAAGAAAAAAAATATGCAACGTTCTAAAAAATTTGTGGTTATTTTATCTTTAACAGCAGTAATTTTAACAGTTTCAACTTATGCATGGTTTGTTGGTCTACAAATAGTTAGTGTATCAAGTTTTGATGTTAGAATTGCAGCGACTGACAGTTTATTATTATCGTTAGATGGTGAAAATTGGAGGTCTATTGTTAGTATTTCAAAAGAAACGTTAGATGAAGTTTCATATACAGGTCACACTAATAGTTGGGGCGGAGAGGGTTTGATACCTATTTCATCTACAGCTGAGATGGATCCTAATGTATCAAGAATGAAATTATTTGAAAAAACTAGTTTAACTGCAACTCCAGGAGGATATAGACTCATATCAAATCGCATTGATAATTCTGGGCCGGGACAACCTGAACAAGACGGATATGTTGTTTTTGATTTATTTGTTAAGAATTCTTCAGGGTCTCAATATATTAAGGAATTAAATGTATTAGATGAAGAAGCTATTTATTTAACAACAGATTCAGAAGTTACTGTTGCTGAAGCTGGTGTTGCAGATACAGGAATAGAAAATTCAGTAAGGGTTGCTTTTGGTCAAATTGGACGTGTTAACGCAAATACTAGTGATGTTGGAATAATTACAGGTATTACATGTACTAGTGATGAAAATGTAACTGGTATTTGTAGGGGAGCTGTAATTTGGGAACCAAACGATACCGCTCATAATGCTAATGCAATAAAGTGGTATAATGCTTCTTGTAAAGCTAGAACAGGAACTGATGTTACATCTTCAGAATCATATGATGGTCCTTGTGGAACTGTAATAGATGGAGAATACTATCCTACATATGTTGTTGCTTCTGAAGTAACTTCTGCTGATAATGTTGATGTTTATGATGGGGCGGAATATAACGGATATATACGCCAAGATAATTTGTTGGTAGCATTTCCAACGCTTACTGATACAATGAAATTACAATCAGGTACGGATCGTCCTAAACTTATGACGTTATCCCCAAACAGTATTACTAAGCTTAGAATATATATATATCTTGAAGGTCAAGATATTGACAACTATGATTATGCTTCAATTGGTAAGAAAATAGCAGTTAACTTTGGTTTTGTTAAACAAAGATTTGTGGAAGATGATATTAATTATGATGGTCCGCCATTAAATCCAGAAGAAGATCCTATTGAACCATAAAATATAAACGCTAGTTAATATGCTAGTGTTTTTCTGTGTATTATATTTATTTTAAGCGAGGAAAAAATATATGAAAGTAGTTATAGTAGGTGCTAGATATGCAGATCCATATTCATGTGGAATTGGAAATTCTATGAGATTTTTAGCGTTTGCTCCTTATGATAATACAATGAAAGTTAAAGGTGTAAAAAAATTGTTAGAGTTACCTTGTGAAACCATTATTGGCCAAGGAATAGATTATACTAACGAACACTTAAATACAGATGAAAGATTAAGCGAAAAACATACTTTCTCTTGTTCTGTATTATTTGAAATATTGAAGAAAAAGAATTTATATAAAATAGTAATAAATGAAATAAAATTAAATATACAAAAGTTAAGACTAGATAATATATTTAGTTAATATAAATAATTGAGGAGTAGAAATGAAGGTGCCATTAAGATTTCAAGTAACAGAGTTCGATTGTCGGACTGTGGCACGTATAAATGGAATAATTTATTTATTCGATAGAGAAGAAATACCAGCAGAACTTATAAAGGGTATATCTATCTATACTTTGGATTGTTATGATGAAAAAGGAAAACTTGGTAATGGTGGAACTAGTCGTGAAGCAATTTAATGCTTATGTCAATGGATTACCAATTATTCAAAAACAAAAGATTTTTCAATGGGACCAATTGATAGAAGAGAATTTGTTCTTTTATATAAAAAATAAATATGTAGACTATCTAAATATATCAAATATTATAACAAAAATAAAAAGCAAAATTGCTTTTTATTTTTATTTGGTACAATAACAGCCATAACATAATTATTTTTATTTAATATAATATTATTGATAAGAGAGGTTGAAAATGTATGGATAGTGAGGTTAAGATTGAAAAAAATAACGAAAACAAATGTTATATATCAAAAAAAATAATGGATCTATTTTTATTAAACTCCGGTAAAACATATAAAATATCTTTTGGTAATTGTAATGTAGAATGTGAAATAAATGTTTTAAACAATATTGATGAAAAAAAAATAATATTACCTAATAAATATATGAAAGAGTTAAATGTCACTCCTGGGGTAGATCTAAATATAAGTGTAATAAATGGAAAAATAGTTTTAGGTCCTGTAATTGGTGTTTTTATAAATCCGAGATATTTAGATGATATAAAAAAACAAGATGCACCTATAAGTGCTATTTGCTTGGTGAAAGCTAATGAGATAGAAAAAGCCTTTGTTTATTTTTTTTCTATAGGTGAAATAGATTGGTTAAATAAAAGAACAAAAGGGTGGTATTTTTGTAAAAACTTTAATAAATGGAGATGTCGTTGGGTTCCATTACCAGATGTTCTTTATGATAGAGGGGTAAATTTTTATTTAGATGAAAAAAAATTAGTAAATGATTATCGTAAACAATTTAAATATTCAGATAATATTCATGTGATAAATTCTAGGGATTATTTAGATAAATATTGGTTATATGAAAAAATAAAACATAATCAAGACATTATACAATATTTACCATATACTATAAGATATGACAAACCGGAAGATATATTAAAAATGTTGTATAAATATAAAAAAGTATATTTAAAAAGTTTTTATGGTAGTAGAGGAACAGAAGTTTTACCAATAGAATTAAAAGATAATTTTTTTGTTTTATCTTATTATAAAAACAATAAATTAAAACAAGATAAAATAAATGAAAACAATTTTAAAGAGTTAATAAAAACAATTACATATTTTTTTAAAGATGTAAAATTTGTTATTCAACAAGGTGTAAATTTATTAGATGATGATGGTTGTTTGTTAGATATGAGGATTTTGTTACAAAAAAATGAATTTGGTAAATGGGTAGTATCTTCTAGTGAAGTTAGAAAAGGAGAAAAAAAATCACTTATTACTAATGAATCAAGAGGTGGTATTTGTTTGGATTTTAAAGATATAATGCCGAAAGTACTAAGTGTTTCAAAAGAAAAAACAAAGGAATTAGAAGAAAAAATTCATCATATTACAATTAAAATAGCAAAAAAAATTGAAAAAGAATATGGTGATTTTGGAGAATTAGGAATGGATATGGCCTTAGATGAAAAATTAAATATCTGGTTTATAGAAGCTAATTCAAAGCCAGATAAAGATCCTGCATCACATATAGATATTTATAATACTATATCTCCACAGTTTTTAAATACAATTTTATATTCTAAATACTTAAAAAAGTCAGAAATGGGGGAAAAAATGACTAATAAATTAAATATGGAATTCCAAAAACTAAATAGTAATAAGTATAATAATAATGTTTACAATACCGTTATTATTCCAGAACAAATATCAAATATAATCAAATACCCAATAAAAACTAAAATTAAATTTGGGTTAAAAGAAAAACCAATAAATTTAATAATATCAAAGGATACAAAAAACATTTTATGCACAGAAGATGTTTTAGAAAATTTAGGTATTATTGAGGGGAAAATGCCAAATATTAAATTTGATTCACAAGGTAATATAAAAATAGGTCCTTATGTGGGTGTTTTTGTTAATAAAGGTACAATTAGAAGAATTAATGAAGGGACCGCTAATGAAAGAATAATAAATATGGCAAAAGCATCAAACGAATTAAATGTAATAACTTATTTCTTTACTATTGATGATGTTGACTGGTGGAATAAACAGATTGTCGGTCGAATATATAACTATGATAAAAATGTATGGGAGATAAAGAAAATGCCCTTTCCTAATGTTCTTTATGATAGAGGAGGAGGATTTTTACCTAAACAATTAGAAAAAGCAAAATATATAAGAAAACAGATGAATGGTATCGAAGGTATAAAAAAAATTAATGAACAACATTATTTTAGTAAATGGGAAAATCATAAACGTTTTATTAAATATGATGAATTAGCACCTTATTTACCCGAGACAATTTTATATAATAATAATGATGTTTTTGAAGAAATTTTAGACAAATACAAAGAGGTGTATTTAAAAACATTTGAAGGTAGTAATGGTAAAGAGATAATAAGAGTAAAAAAACATAAAGATAACGAATATGAATATGATTTTTTTTGTGATGAAATAACTAAAAAAAATGTTGATTCTATTAATATTTTAGTTGAAGATGTAAAAAAAATCTTTAAAAATAAGAAGTTCTTAATACAACAAGGAATTGATGTTTTAAGGCATCAAAATAATAAAATAGATATAAGGGTTTTAGTCCAAAAAAATGGTAAAGGAGATTGGGTAATTACAAGTATGCCTGTTAGAATTGCAAACAATGATTGTCCAATCACTAGTACAAGGTCTGGTGCTGATACTTTTTCTTTTGAGCATGCTTTTAGGGAGATATTAAAATTTAATGAAGATGATATTAGCAAAGTGAAAAATGAAATACAAAAACTTTGTTATATGATAATTAAATCAACCGAAAAAGAATTCGGAACTTTTGGAGAATTAGGAATAGATATAGCGGTAGATCAATCGAAAAATGTTTGGTTTATTGAGGTGAATGCCAAACCAGGTAAAGATACTATAATGATTGTAGGGGAAGATGTTAATAAAGCGTATTCGCTTCCTTTTGAATATGCCAAATATCTTTCTGGTTTCAATTATAACAATAAGGAACTTGCTAATTCAAAGATAAAAATTAAAAATAGATTAAAAAATCAAATTGAATGTGAAGTAAAAAAAACAATTATATAAAGATATTTCAAAAGATATTCAAATGCCTAATAATATAGAACAAAAGGAGAAACAAACTAGTGAAAACAAACAAGATATAGTAATTAATGATACTGAGCCTTTATTAATAGAAGGTGGTGTTCAACCTAAAATAACAATATATAATAATAAAAAAGATTGTATTTTAAAAAAGATTAATGATTTTAGTAATTGCATAATAACTAATTTAAGGTTAGGCGTTTTGAATGTTATAGAAAATAGTTCTGATAAGAGAAAGAGAAAAATTGAAGAATTAAAAAAAAATTCTATGGAATTGAAGGAAAAAAGAAAAAATAGAATTGTCGAAAATTCAAACAAGAAAAAGAAAAATAAAAAAAAGTAATAGAAAATAAATTAATCAACTTTTTTATTTTGTTTATTTTTGTTATAATATATTAAGAGGAAGTGATAAAATGGTTAAAATAAAATTAATAGATTTATTTAATGTTAAATTCGAACAAATGGAAAATAAAATCAATAAAGAAATGAGTGAAATTGAATTAGAGGGTAATACAATCAAAGAGGTTAAAGTTATAGGTGATTCTTTAAAGAATGCTGGTGTATTTATTGTTTATAATACTAGCGATAATTAATTATTAATATAATATTTGAATATGATAAAGTTCTAATTTATTTAATTAGAACTTTTTATGATACAATGTTATAAAAAGTGAGGTTAGTAATGAGTAAAAATGCAATATACGTTAGTATCAAACCAAAATATACAAAATTAATTGAGACAGGTGTAAAAAATTATGAGTTTAGAAACTATTGTCCAAAAGATAAATTTAATAAGTTATATGTTTATGAATCTTTTCCTGCTTCATCTTTGAAATATATAATTGAGATTGGTGATATTATTAAATATCCAAATAAAATTAAAAAGGATGGGTATGGAAATAAGGAATTTAATGACGGATTAAAAAGTGCAAAATATGCTTATGAAATAATAGGGGTATATAAATATAAAGAACCTTTAAAATTGGAAATATTAAGGAGTAAATTTAACTTTTCTCCACCTCAAGCATATTCATATGATTCTACTTATATTGAATTAACAAATTATATAGAAAAATACGAAAAAACAAAAATAATATAAAAGTATATATTGTTTTTGTTTTTTAATACAAAATCTTCATAATTTCTTCATAATTAACTGTAATAATACATCTGACTTTGAAAGGAAAAATTGGATAAATGAAATTAGAAAAATTAAAAATTAAGGGTATGACTTGTGTTTCATGCGCTAATAAAATAGAACAAAAATTAGGGGGAATACCTGGTGTTGAAAGTGTAAATGTAAATTTTGCTACTGAAAAAGTATCTATTAAATATAATTCTGATATAGTATTGTCAACTGAAATTATAAAAGTGATTTCTGATTTAGGGTATAAAGTTATATTAGAAGAAGATAGCGAAGATTTTAATGAAGAAGAAACATTGGAAATGGTAG
>SKJH01000076.1 GCA_007116005.1 Bacilli bacterium
AATAGTGATACTGTAACAAGCAAACTAGGTGGTAGGTTTATGACAAACCCTCATTTAAGAGCAGAATTTATGAGTTTGATTAAAAAATGATTCAATTGATAGGTTATGCAGGGTTGATATTATTAGCAATGTCTTATGTTTTTTTATACAAAGATGAAGCTAAGATGTTTTATTTAATTAACATCCCTGCAGGGATGTTTTTAACTTTATATGCCGTAATATTAGGTGATTTGATTTTTATAATAGTAAACGGTGGAATAGTAATATTAAATAGTATAAAATTATGGAAAATGATATAAGGAGGAATAAAAAAAAATGAAAACAAAAATGAAAAAAGAAAAAGTAGTAGTAATTTTAAGTGGTGGTATGGATAGTACAACTTTATTATATGATATAATGAGTAAAGGTTATGATGTTTATGCCTTAAGTTTTAATTATAATCAAAAACATAAAAAAGAATTAGATTTAGCAAAATTAACTTGTGAAAAATTAAACGTACCTCATAAAATAGCCGATTTATCTTTATTAAATGATATTGCACCTAGTGCATTAACAAGAGATGATTGGAAAGTACCTGAAGGACATTATGCAGATGAAAACATGAAACAAACTGTTGTACCAAATAGAAACATGGTTATGTTAAGTTTAGCAACATCTTATGCTATTGGAATAGGTGCTACAGAATTATATTATGGAGCTCATGCAGGAGACCATGATATCTACCCTGACTGTAGAAAAGAGTTTATTGACAGTATGAAACAGTCTATTTCATTATGTGACTGGAGTAAAATAGAATTAAAAGCACCATATTGGATTTTAGATAAAGGGGATATAGTAATTAGAGGTAAAGAATTAAATGTTGATTATTCATTAACTTGGACTTGTTATGTTGGTAAGGAAAAAGCATGTGGTAAATGTGGTAGTTGTGTTGAACGATTAGAAGCATTTGAAAAAGCTAGTAAATATTTTCAATTGAATTTTAAAGACCCAATAGAATATGAAGGTAATTAATATGAGAATGGTAACAAATACATCAATACCAATGTGGTTATTTTTCTTATTTATTATTATTTCATTAATGTTAACATTGATATTAATAAATGTATGAATCGGTATAAATCAGGTATAAATCGGTATAAAATACAAATACCCACATACTACCACGACAACTCAAAATGTAGTCGTGAAACGACAAAAAGTGGAGGTTATTAAAAATGGTAGAGAAGAAAAGAAATATGGTTAGTAAAATACAAGCAAGGTTAAGCCAAGGTTGGAAAGACGTAGAAAAACTTGCAGAAGATACAGGCGCAAAGGTTAGCACAGTAAAAACACAAATGTATAAATTTTATAAAGCTAATCCAGACAAAAAACCAGTAAAACCAGCAAAACCAGTTAAGGAGTAATTCCTTAACTTTCTTTTATTTTAATTTATAAAGATGGATGAAAAAATAATAGTAATCGGAGCTGGTGTAACGGGGGTTTTCGCAGTTACAAAACTTATAAAAAAAGGATATCCTGGAAATAAAATAACAATAATAGATATAGGTAAAGACCCTTATAGAAGACAACCTGAAGAAGTAATGCATGGTTTTTTAGGGGCAGGAGCATGGAGTGATGGAAAGTTAGTTTATAAAAATAATCAAATAGGAGGTCATTTATCTAAATATTGTGGTGAAGCAAAAGCAGATTTGTTAGTATCTGAAGTGGTAGAGATGATAAAAATATTTCATCCTGAACCTGATAAAATAGGTTTTTCTAACCCAATAGAGGAACCTGATTTTATAAAACCTTATTTTAGTTTAAGAATGGCCCCAACTTGGCATATTGGAACTTCATATTTACATAAAATGGGAAAGATATGGTATGACTGGTTAATAGAAAAAGGAGTAACATTTTTATGGAAACATCAAGTAATAAATGTTGATTTTAATAGAAATATTATTTTTTTAAAAGACAATAATAGTGAAGAACACTTCTTATATTATGATAGATTAATCTATGCTACAGGTAAGTCAGGGATTGATTTAACTGAAAAAATAATTAAAAATAATGGTATAGAAACCGAACCAAAACCATTACAAATCGGAGTTAGGTTTGAAGCCCCACAACATTACTTTCAAAAAATTTTAGACATCTCTTATGATTTTAAATTATATCAAGACTTTGATGAAATATCTATTAGAAGTTTTTGCACTAACTCTAATTCAGCATACATTGCAGAAGAAAATACTTATGAAATGATTACTTATAATGGTCATTCGACCGGAAGAGAAGAAGATAGAAATAATATGGTTAATTTTGGTATAATAATGAGTATAAAAGATATAAATAATCCTTTCAAATATGGTTTAGAGTTAGTTAAAAGAGGTCAAATAAATTTAAGAGGGGTATTTTATTCACCTAAAAGAAATAATTCTTTAACTTCTGAAGGAAAACCCGTTAAATGTCATTGTGTAAGAGACTTAGACATATTTATAAAAACTTATGGTAAATATTCTACTTATATATTAAACTATATATCAGATTTAAACAAGATATTTAAATTTGGAGATGATTATAGTTTTTATTTCCCTGAAATAAAATTTTTATCAGATGAAGTATTAGTCAATTATGATGATTTATCTTTAAAACAATACCCAAATGTTCATTTTGGAGGAGATAGTCTCTCCTCTCGAGGCATCTCCGTATCAGCTGCACAAGGTTTATACATAGCAGAGTCAATATTACGAAAATAACAATACATACATACTACTAAGAAAAATAAATATTAATAATGAGGTGTTAAAAATTCCAAGTAGAAGAGATATAGGAGTAAGGGTAAGGGCAAAAGTATTAAAAAAATTAAATGCGAAGAAAAGAGCAAATCCAGAAGATTATATCCATAATCCTAGTGAAAAAAGTAGATATTTAGCATTAAAATATGATTATGATATGGGGTCATTAAACCCTCATAAATTAGAGGAATATGAAAGATTAAAAGAAATATATGGTGATAAAAAATGAGAATAGGTATTTGTGGTTCGCAAAGTGTAGGAAAAAGTACATTAGTAAAACATCTCTTAAATAATCCTTTTTTAAAAAATTACACTTTTTTTACTGAAAGGAGTAAAGAATTAATAAAAAAAGGAATTCCAGTAAATAAAGAATCTACATCAGAAGGACAAGATGCATTTTTATTAGAAAGGATAAAAGAATTAGAAAAGGAAAATATGATAACAGATAGAACTATTCTTGATGTTTATGCTTTTACAAAATTATCAGAACATATTTCTAATGAAAAAAAAGAAATTTTTAGAGCTATTAAATATATTTTATCAAAATATTATGACATTATATTTTATATTCCTATAATTGAAGAAATAAAAATGGAAGATAATGGTATTAGAGAAACAGATGAACAATTCAGAATTGATATTGATAAGGTTCTTAAAGAAGAGTTTGATAAACTGCCTTTTACTAAAAAACATTATATAAATAGCATTACATTATCTGACAGGGTAGCGGAAATAATAGAAGTTATAGAAAACATGGAAGGTGAATTTAATGATAAAAATTAACAACGTTCCTTGTGTTAATATAAAAGACATTGACAATGAAATGGAGTTTATATTGTTACATAAACTGATAGATAATGAAGTGTACAGAAATCACTATTTAAACTCTGGTGATACTGATAAGTATTTTATTTTAGACAACTCAGCTTTTGAATTAAAAGAAGGTATAAGCGATAGTTTATTAATGGAATGGGCTGTGAAAGTAGTTGCTAATGAAATCATTATACCAGATGTTTATGGGGATAAAGAAAAAACTTTAAAATTAATGAACGATTTTTTTGAAAAACACCCCTCAGCACCTGATATCTATACTATTCAAGCCGTTCCTCAAGGTAAGAATGAAAAAGAGCTTATAGAATGCTTTGAAATAATGGAAAGAGATGATAGAATATCTGTTATTGGCGTTAATAAATTATGGAATAGAAAAAAATTAAAAGATTCTATAGAAGGATGTACTAAAAAAATTCATTTATTAGGGTTGAATAATATAGATGAATGGAATTATGATTATGGAGAATTAGATATTAGAAGTGGAGATAGTAGAAGATTATCTCAATTAATATTAGGTAAAGAAGATATTTGGGAGGATATCTTAACCTCAATAGATTTAGAGATTTTAAAAAGATTAATAAAGGAGATAAATAATGATAAGTGAAGAAACAAAGAAATTATATCAAAAAGCCCTCAGATTAAAAGGGCTTGAGAATCAACTTGATATTACAATAGAGGAAATATCAGAATTACTTCAAGCTATAATTAAATGGAGAAGAGCTAAAATAGAAAGTTATGAAAAAATAGTTTTAGTTGAACATTTATCTGAAGAAATAGGTGATACAGAAATTATGCTTGAACAACTTAAATTAAGTTTTAATATTGAAAAAGAAGTAGATGAATTTAAAAATAAAAAATTAAAAAGATTAGAAAAAAGATTAAAAATATTAGAAGAAGGAAAAGAGGAAAAATAAAGGAGTGATAAAAAATGATAGATATAGATATAAAAAACCAATTGATTAGTAGAACTGCAAAAGTTATAATGTTTGTAGATAAAAACCCAAAAATAAATATTAAAGAAATTAGTAGGGCATTAAATATAGATTATAATTTTGTATCAAAAATAATCGTAAGATGTGAAGAAAGAAACTTTATATCATCTGAAATGGTTTCAAGAGAAAAAAGGGTTAAATTAAATAAAAAAGGAGAAGAATTATCTGAAGCGATACAAGTTATTGAAAAATTAGTAGAGTGAGAGGTATGGTTCAAAAGACTGAAAGGATTTTTAGAAATTCCTTAACAGACCTGAACAATGTATGGTTTATAAAGCTCCAGAACATCCATACAACTTCAACACCTGCAGATTTTTTAATTTTAACAGAAAATTATAGATATCTTATAGAATGTAAAGAAATAGCTTTGTATAAGGGTTATAACTCCTTCTCTTTTGATAGATTAACTCAAGAAAATGATTTAATCGAATTTAATAAAAAACATAATATGAATCGTTCTGTAATACTTCTTAATTTTAGAGATAAAACTTTAAAAAAATCTCACGCTTATTTTATACATTTAGACAGATATTTATTAATGAAAAAAGATATTAATAAAAAATCTATAAATATAGAACAAATGGATTATTACTTTAATGAATTTAGAATTAATATATTACCTCGTAGTAAATTTAATTTAAATAAATATTTAGTTTAGTCTTACTGCGGTAACTTACATACAAATCAAGATCATGTGGAACTCATACCATTATATGCATATAAAAATCGTGCGTTAAATCGCAAGTATTCGCGCAAAAATCACATCGCAGTATATGTATTATGTATATCCTGTAAGATATATATTCAATGATAAATATGTATGTAGGCATACGCGCCTCCTGTACCGTCATAAATATTGAGGTGCAATAAAAATGAAACAAGAAACAATTTATAAAAAAGCATTAAAAGTTCTTGAAAATAATAAATATATTCAAGAACAACTTGATGAAGAAAGTACATTGAAAGATTTATTATTTCAATGGTCAGACGGAACAGTTGTTTTAAGCAATGAAAGTTCTATTTATATAACTAATGATGGTTATTTAGAATTGTTATTTGGGTTAACTGAAGAATTTGAAAAAGCAGGTTTATTTGTTGAACCTTATGATGCTGGAACTTTTATTATTACTAAAGGTGATTAAAATGAAACAATATAAAGTTTATGTTAGTATTAAATGGAGTGATGAATATAATATTAAAGCAAAAAATAAAAGTGAAGCAAAAAGAAAAGGTATTGATAAATTTAGAAAATTAAGAAGAAATTTTGAAGCTGAAGCTGAGGTGAATTACAATGGATAAAAATCAAATATATGCAATACTTGAAGCAGAAGACTTCAAAAAAAGATGGGATAGAGAAGTGAAAAGGTGGAACAAATGAGAACAGCACAATTTATTAAAAACAGGATTTTAAAATCAACACAAGCCTTTCCTGAAGGTGAAAGTGTTAAAACTGAATATATTTTAACTTCTAATGGAAAAGACCATTATGAAGGATTAGTATTTGATTCAGTTGAATCTGCTCAAAGTATGAGTTTAATTATCAAACACAAAAGAAATGTTGATGTAAAAATTAAACCAGTAAAAAGATTAATTTATAGAGATAGTTTATGGAAACAAAATGAATATATAGAAATAAAAACAATAAAAGGTGTTGAAAAATGAATAACTTTCACACAAACCGAGAAATAAATCTTGATAAGAAATCAAGGAAACAATGGAGGGATTTCTATGGAAATTGAAATATCGAACTATGCATCTAAACAACAAAATATTTATTTAAATTGGGTTGAAGAAAATTATGACGAATTAAAAGATGATTTTATTAAAACTCTTCCAATTGAAGAGCAACCAAAGACAGACGATTCAGACGAATGGGATGA
>SKJH01000078.1 GCA_007116005.1 Bacilli bacterium
ATTTTAATATGATAGAACCTACTTTAGAATATGCCTTAAATAATAGTCAAATCGATAATGCTATAACTAAGGATATACGTGTTAAAATGTTAAGTGCTTCTAAAAAAAATTAAAATACTATTGAAAGAAATAATCAAATATATTATAATACATACATATTTAATTATGTGGTGAAGAAAAGTATTAATGAATAAATTTATTTAAAGAGAGTTAGTGGGTGGTGCAAACTAATAGTAAATATTCATGAACTTGTTTTGGAGCATAAACGTTTATTACGTTATAATAATAAGTGCATAGAATACTATGAACTAAGGTGGTACCGCGTTTTTACGTCCTTAGATTTATAGTATTTTTTTATAGGAGGGTAATATGTATAATTTTAAAGAAATAGAATCAAAATGGCAAAAATATTGGGAAGTTAATAACACTTTTAAAGTTAATAATGGTGGTAAAAATCAAAAATATTATATATTGATAGAGTTTCCATATCCGTCTGGTTCTGGACTTCATGTAGGACATGTAAGAAGTTATACTGCATTAGATTCTTTGGCTAGAAAAAGAAGGTTAGAAGGATATAATGTATTATTTCCTATGGGGTGGGATGCTTTTGGACTCCCTGCAGAAAATTATGCTATAGCAAATAAAATACATCCAAGAGAAGCAGTTAAAGAAAATATAGAGGTTTTTAAAGGGCAGTGTAAAAACTTAGGTCTTTCTTTTGATTGGGATAGAGAAGTAGCCACAACAGATCCAGAATATGTAAAATGGACTCAGTGGCAATTTCTTAAATTTTATGAACATAATCTTGCGTATAAAGATAAAAAATCAATAAATTGGTGTGTATCTTGTAAAATTGGATTATCTAATGAAGAAGTAGAACATGGAAATTGTGAACGTTGTGGTGGGGAAGTTGTAAAAAAAGAAAAAGAACAATGGATGCTTAAAATGAAAGATTACTCTGAAAAATTAATAGAAGGATTAAATGATACTGAATTTATTGAAAGAGTGAAAACTGCTCAAGTTAATTGGATAGGTAAAAGTACGGGTGCGGAAATAGATTTTGAAATAGAAGGTGTTAGTGAAAAACTAAAAATTTATACTACTAGACCAGATACTATATATGGTGTAACTTTTATGGTTATTGCTCCAGAACACCCTATAATTGATTCATTAAAATCCAAGATTAAAAATATAGGTGCTATAACAGAATATAAAAATAAAGCTTCTAAAAAATCAGAACTTGAAAGACTAGAGCTTAATAAAGAAAAAACAGGTGTTAAATTAGAAGGTGTTAATGCAATAAATCCGCTTAATAATAAAAAAATAGAAATCTGGATTTCTGATTATGTAATGATGGGTTATGGTACAGGTGCTATTATGGCAGTGCCTGCTCATGATGATAGGGATTTTGAATTTGCAAATAAATATAATATTCCTATTGTTCCAGTTATTGAGAGAATTACTGGAGAAAAACGTGATAATGAAAAATATAAGAAGAGTATTGTAGCGGTAGTATATGACAAAGAAAGTGATAAATATTTAACAATTAATTGGAAAGATAAAGGTGGAAGATTATTTGTTGGTGGAAGTATAGAAGAAAATGAAGATGTTATAGAATGCGCTAAAAGAGAAATATCTGAAGAAACTGGATATACAGATTTAAAATATATAAGGTTAACATTCCCTATAAATCATCATTATTATGCATTCAATAAAAACAAAGCTTTTGAAATTGATGCTACTGGTGTTTATTTTGAATTATTAAGTGATAAAAAAGTTGATAGAAACTTAGATGAAGATGAAAAAGAAGTATTTAATGTTGAGTGGGTATCTAAAGATGTAATTGAAAGAGAAGTAAATGATGAATTACATAAAACTGTATATGAAAACACTTTAAATCCTTCAGCGTATATCGGTGATGGTAAGATGATAAATTCTGATATACTAAATGGTATCACTAATAAAGAAGAAGCAATCTCTAAGATTATAGGGTATTTAGAGGAAAAAGGGTTAGGTAAAAAACAAACTAATTATCGTCTTCAGGACTGGGTATTTTCTAGACAAAGATTTTGGGGAGAACCTATTCCTATGATATATTGTGATAAATGCGGTTGGGTACCTGTTCCTGAAACGGAATTACCAGTGTTACTACCTGATGTAACAAGTTATGAACCAACAGAAAACGGTGAGAGTCCTTTAGCAAACATACCAGAATGGTATAATGTATCATGTCCTAAATGTGGAATTGATGCAAAAAGGGAAACTGATACAATGCCTAATTGGGCTGGTTCATCGTGGTATTGGTTAAGATATATGGATCCTAATAATAATAAAGAATTTGTTAGTAAAGAGGCTTTAGAATATTGGGGTAAAGTTGATTGGTATAATGGTGGTATGGAGCATGCTACAAGGCATTTGCTGTATGCTAGATTCTGGCATAGATTTTTATATGATATAGGTTTAGTGCCAACAAAAGAACCATTTAACAAAAGAACAGCTCATGGTATGATTTTAGGTGAGAATAATGAGAAAATGTCTAAATCAAAAGGTAATGTTGTTAATCCTGATAATATAGTAGAAGAATTAGGTGCCGATTCTCTTCGTACATATGAAATGTTTATTGGAGATTATGAAAAAGAAGCGGCATGGAATACAAACGGATTAAAAGGAAGTAAAAGATTTTTAGATAGAATTTGGCGTTTACAAGAAAAAGTTAATAATAATAGCGGATATTCTAATGAAGCGTTAGTACATAAAACCATAAAAAAAGTTACTTTAGATATTGAAAATATGAAATATAATACAGCAGTAGCAGCACTAATGATTCTGTGTAATGAATATGAAGCTATGGAAAGTATAACAAAAGATGATTTAAGAATATTGTTATTGTTGTTAAATCCTATTGCGCCACATATTACAGAAGAAATAAATGAAAACCAAAAATTAGGAGAGGCTTTGTGTTTAAGTTCATGGCCTAGTTATGATGAATTAAAAACAATAGATGAATTTTATGAAATGATTGTTCAGGTAAACGGTAAAGTAAGAGGTAAAATAGAAGTAGATACTTCTCTAACAAAAGAACAAATGGAAGATATAGCTATAAAACATGAAAACGTAATAAAACACATTGAAGGCAAAGAAATAATAAAAATAATTACAGTACCTGAAAAATTAGTTAATATAGTTGTTAAATAAAAGAACATTTTTTGTTCTTTTTTGTATATAAAACAAGATCAAAATATTGACTTATGAATAAGTTAAAGTGTATGATTAAAGTGTAGTGGGGTGGTAATGTGAAAAGAAACAAAAAGGTGAATGTTAAATTTTTTGTAGGTCTTTATATAGCGAAGATAGCATCTTTTTTTATAAAATTTTTTTTTAGAAATAGAGGTACACATGCTCCAGGCTCTATAGCTATAAGGATATGTCCAGACTTTTTAAGTCGTATAGGACGCCCTTCTACTATAATAGCAGTTACTGGAACAAACGGTAAAACTAGTACATCAAATTTAATAAATGATGTATTAAATAAAAATAATATAAATACAATTAATAACTCGAAGGGTTCAAATATGCCGGCGGGAATTGCATCTTCTTTAATAGAAAAAAGTAATTATAAAGGATTAGTGAGTGCTACAGTTGCAGTTTTTGAAGTTGATGAAAGAGCTTCAGGATATATATATAATCATATCCCTCCAACATATTTAATATGTACTAATTTATTTAGGGATTCAATTAAAAGAAACGGTCATGCTGAGTTTATCCTTACAAAAATAAAAAGTGCTGTACCTATAAAAACAACATTAATATTAAATGCAGATGATTTAATATCTAGTAGTATTGGAGAAAAAAATAAAAAGGTTTATTTTTCTTTAGACAAAATAAGCACTTCTGTAACTAGTAGTTTAGTATGTGATATTATGGTTTGTCCTGAATGTAAATCAAAGTTGAACTATGATTATATACATTATAACCATATTGGAAAAAGTAGTTGCTCTAAGTGTGATTTTAAATCTAAAGATAGTGATTTTTCTGGTTGTGATGTGGACTTTAAAAATAAAAAATTCAAAATTATAGAGAAAAAGCAAAAAATAGAATACAATATGATTTCTGATAGTGTATTTAATTTATATAATATGATTGGAGTAATTGCAGTACTTAGAACATATGGTCTAACACATAAGCAAATAAAAAAAGGGTTAGACAATAGCTCAATAAAGTCTAGTAGATATGATATATCAAAAATCGGAGATTTAGAGATTATAACAATGTTATCAAAAAATCAAAATCCTATTTCCTCATCGAGAGCTTTAGATTATATATCAAATGTACCTGGAAATAAAGTTGTTGTTTTATTGCTTACTGATACTAAAGATAAAGTTCATGGTAGCGAAGATATATCTTGGTTATATGATACTGATTTTGAGTATTTAAATAGAAGTGATATAAAACAGGTTATAGCGTGTGGTAATAGATGTTATGATTTAAGTTTGAGATTAAAATTAGCAGGAATAAATCCAGATATTATAAAAACAAAAATTACTTATGATAATATAGAAAATATAATTGAAAAAGGTAATATAGATAAAATATTTGTTCTATATGAGTTATATGGTTTTAATATTGCATTTGATTTAAAAAAGAAAATATCAGGAGGATTAAAATGATAAGATTAGAAGTTTTATACCCTGAGTACATGAATTTATATGGGGATACAGGTAATATAAAATATTTAAAAGAATGTATTCCTAATTTAGAAATAATATATACAAGTATAAATCAAAAACCTGCATTTATGAGAAAAAAAATAGATATATTATATTTAGGACCATCAACTGAAAGCAAGCAAGAAGAAATTATAAAAAAATTATTAAATTATAAGGAAAAACTAAAAGAATTAATAGATGATAACACAATAATTATTGCAACAGGTAACTCTGTAGAATTTTTTGGAAAATATATAGAAAAGATAGATAAAAAAAGAATAAAATGTTTAGGATTTTATAATGTATATTCAAAAAGGATTGAAAATTATAGATATAACGAAAATTGTTTAGGAAAATTTGGTGATATTACAGTTGTAGGGTTTAAAAATCAAATGAGTCATATGTATGGTAAAGATAAACATAAATTTTTATATATGGAAATTGGAACTGGTAGAAATATAGATGTTAAAGAAGAAGGGTTAATGGAAAATAATTTTTTTGGTACTTATTTATTGGGTCCTATATTACCATTAAATCCATATTTCACTGAATATTTACTAAAACAATTAAATCAAAAGAAAATAGAATTGCCATATTTTGAAGATTGTTTGAAAGCATATGAAAAAAGAATAGAAGAATTTAAGAATAATTAAAACAGGCGAATTTTTCTATTTTTTGTTTAGTAGAACATGTTATAGAGGGATAATCAAGCAAATTGAATACAATTATATTTTCGTAGAATATTATAAAAAAAATTAATAATTTTGTTAGTTGTTAAGACATTTATATTGTTTTATGCTCCCCCCCAAAAAAAAATCGTATATAATAAAAAAACACAATTCTGCAAAAATTGTGTTTTTTATTTATTTTTTAACTATAACTCTATTTTTTATATTATTAATATTGTAATATTCATGTCTTAAGTGTCTAGCCCAATATTCTTCAAACGTTATACCTAAATTTTTAATTATAGTAGCCATTTCTGGACCTACAAAGCGCCAGTGCCAAGGTTCGTATATATAACCATGGATATGTTGGGCTCCATTATCATATCTTAATATAAAACCATATTTATGAGCGTTTCCTTTTAACCATCTAAACTCTCTAGTGTTTTGAAAATTAGCCGTTGAACTTGCTGTGTTAATGTCAACTGCTAATCCGGTATTGTGTTCAGAGTGACCAGGTCTTGCAGAAAAAGTATCGGCGGCTTTTTGCCCGTTATTTCTAACGTATCTGTTATAAATATTACGTTGAAGGGCAATACTTCTGTAGCCTGAAACCACATATAAATTAATACCTTCTTTACTAGCGTCATCAGCCATTTGTATAAAATGCTCTAGTGTGTTAGTATCAAGCAGCATTTCACTGCTAATACGATATTTAGATGGGATAGAACTTAAGTCTTTAGGAACGAAATTGTCTGGTAATTTATAATATTTATTTACTAAAACTAAAACATTATGGGGATTAGTGACAGTGTTGATATTAGAGTAGAAATTATAATCTAGACCTATATTTACAAAAATGATTACTTGTTCCATATCTATGTTTTTATTTTTAAGTTTATAATTAATGTACCTTTCTGCTAAATTATGATCATAATAAGGTTTGTTACTATAAGCCTGTAATTCTTCTAATATTTTTTCGCGTTCGTTGTCTGTTTGAGGTGTTGTAGGCGTTGTTGTAGGC
>SKJH01000015.1 GCA_007116005.1 Bacilli bacterium
AGGAAGTGCTAAAGCTGGAGCAGCAACCAAAACAACAGCCGCAAAAGATGTAGCTCAAGCAAAACAACATAAACAAACAGCAAAAAGAACTATAAAGACAGCAAGAGAAGCGAATCAAATGCGTGAGAATGCAAAAAAAGATCCAACTAATACAACAGACACAACGAATCAAGAGGTAAATGATGATTTAGATATTACTCAAGTTAATGAAGGGAGTAATGCACTTTTTGGTAAGAGCAAAATATTAAAACTTATCTTTGGTTGTACCTTTATTTCTGCTTTTATGGGTATTATAATAATTGTATCTACTGCCTATTTATTTATTACGCCTATTACAACTATTATGGATGGAGTTTCAGAGATTGTTAGTATGGGATCAAGACTATCTAATGTTGTTCAAAGAACAAGGAATGCATTGAAGTTTAGAGGATTTCATACAAATGAAGAAGTATTTTATAATACAATAAGCGAACAATATGAAACATATTATACTAATTATGGTGTTGAGATTGATATACCTATATTATCAGCGACTTTGTATTATAATCCCGGTAATTTTTTAGGAGGAGTAGGTAATTCTGATGGTGAATTTAATATCACGGGTGAGGTTTTAGAGAGGTTAAATCATTTAGACGAATTGGTAGAAATGATGTTGCAAACGACAGAAATAAAGTATAAATGCACAGTTGAAACACATGAAGATTTTGATATATATATAAAAGAATTTATTGAATCAAAATCAATAAATGATACGGATAAAAAACAAATAAATGTGTGTTCTGAGCAAACTGTTGGTGAGTATATATATGATTATATGTATGAAATTAATACAGAAAAATATTATGAGGAATTATTAGAAAGTAATATATTGGTAAAAATGTATGATTTTGATGATGTTGAAGAGGATGATATACAAACAGAAAAATCAAAAATAGTATCTTCAATACGTATGAATAGTGATATGTGGATGATATTTTTTTCAGATAAACTAGAAAATATATGCCCAAATACAGGTACTATTCCACAGCATATAATAAATGTTTTATCTTCTCCTATAAAAGGTCCTTTTCGAATTACATCCTATTTCGGACCTAGAACTGGTCAATTTGTAGGTCATCATAATGGTATAGATATTGTGCCTACAGAAGATGTTGGTATATACGCTGTTTATAATGGAATTGTGAGTCGATCAAACTTTGAAGAATCTGGTGGTAATGTAGTTGAAATTGAGCACGAAGTGGATGGGTTTAAATTTATCACTCAATATGCTCATTTACAGGAAGATGGTCGAGTTGAAAAGGGAACTGTAGTAGAAGCAGGAGAGCGAATAGGATTAATGGGTGCTACTGGTATTGTATCTGGTGCACATTTACATTTTCAAATATGGGAAGGTCATAGTAGATTTAATTCGAAAAATTTAATGAATCCTGTTAATTTATTTACATCTGCAACAAACTTTAGATATGATTGTGATTCTCAATCAAAAGTAGGTAATACAGATTGGGAACAATGTTCTACTTATGAAAATAAGGGAACTTGTATGCAAAATATAGCAACATATTCACCAATTATAACCGACTTAGTAGAAAGAGTATATGATCCAATAAGAAAATCTGTTTTAGAGCATTCGGTGTCATTGTGGGGAATGGTAAGGTATTGTAGTTGGTGTGATACTGATAGCGCTTCTTGTCTAACTAGTCAACAAGGAACATATAGTTTTAGGTGTTCTTTTGAAACATGGCCAGTACACGCATGGTTTCAAAAAGGTTTTAATCCAAAATGGAAGACTACGCATAATTATTACTATGATGGAAAAAATCTAACTGCAGGTATTGCAGGATTAGATTGTGGTGGCTTCATAACATGGGTAATGAATCAAACTTTTAATATATATGGGTCTGATGGGTTCACCTATGTATTAAATACTCATAAAGACCGTGAAGATGGAGCTTGTACAAATGATACTCGTTATACAAAATTAATTAATTTTGAACTAGGTGACTATGATTCTATATTAGACGATTTAGAACCAGGGGATGTATTATGTAGAACTGAACCCAGCATTGACCAATCTAGACATGTTATAATGTATATAGGAACAGAAGAAGATGTACATTATTTTATACATACAGGAAGTGGAACAAGGGGTGTTGAAATAGTTACTAGTGAAAAATATGATCTTAGTATATTTCATGCTTATTATACTTATAAATAAATTTAAAAAGGAGAATTATTATGCAAAAAATATTATTTATATTAACTATTGTAATTTTCTCTTTTTTACTTTTAGGATGTGAAGCTACTTATAAAATAATTATAGATGAAGATCTAACTGTTACTGAAAAAATAAATTTTGACTATGAAGTTTCGGATTTAGAATATTTTGGGGATGATTATCCATTTGGAGATTATAATCCTATCCCTTATGATGTTAAAGATATAAAGGTACAGGCAGAAAAAGAGGGTTATGAAGTAATGGATTATTCTACTTCAGAAAAAGTTGATTTAACATTTAGGAGAAAAAGTAATTTAACTTCATTTGAAAGTCCTGTTTTTTCTAATATATATACATATTTTGATACAGAATGTAACGAAAGAGTTTGTTCTATAATGTCCATTGCTAGACCAGACGATATAGAAGGTGATGGAGCTGTTTTAAACTATAAGATATCAATTACAGTGCCTTATAATGTAATAAAACATAATGCTGATGATATAGACTTGAAAAACAACACATATATTTGGTATTATAGTGTTACAGGTGAAAGCAATATTGAATTTATTTTTGAAAGACAAGGAATTAATGTAATAGAAGCAAATAAAAGAAAAACACATATAATGTTAATAGTATATATTTTTATTGGATTAATAGTATTTGCTTTTTTAGGATATATTGAATATAGAATAATTAAAAACAATAGGCCGAGTTTTTAGAATGGTGGTGAAGTATGAAACTAAAAATAATTGCAGAACCTAAAGATGTATTTTATTTTGTTTTATTTACTATTTTTATGTTATATGTTATAGCTTTAGCTGTATTGAATTTGTCTTCATTTTCTCAAACAGAAACATTTTATGGATTAAATCCAATAGAGGCGTTTAGTTCTACTTATATACTTTATACGTTTGGTTTTTTTATTTTAGCGTTTATCGGAATATTTTTAGTAGTATCTTCTCATTTTTATGATACTGAAAAAGGTGTGGGTTTTAAAGTTGATGATAAAAAATCCGATGGATACGAAAGATGGGCTAAGGATAAAGATATAATTAACTCTATGGGTGTTAAAAAGATACATGCACCGGATAATAATTTTGAACATGCAGGAATACCTTTACATATAAAAAATGATGATATTTGGGTTGATGATGGAGAAACTCACTCTTTAATTATAGGAGCCACTGGATCTGGTAAAACTGCATGTATGGTTAATCCTTTGGTAAACATTCTAGCAAAAAAAGGTGAATCAATGATCATTACGGATCCAAAAGGTGAAATATATGAAAAAAATGCGGGTTTGTTAAGAGATAGAGGATATAATGTAATAATTTTAAACTTTAGAAATCCACAAAGAGGTAATTCGTGGAATCCACTTACATTACCATATAAATTATACAAGTCTGGTAATAGCGATAAATCAAATGAACTTTTACGAGACCTTGCTATTAATATACTTCACGAAGAAAATACTGATGACCCATTTTGGCAAAATACAGCAGCAGATTTTTTTACTGGAATGGCACAAGGGTTATATCAAGATGCAAAAGAAGAAGAAATAAATTTAAACTCTATAATACTGATGCTTACTACTGGTGAAGAAAAATATGGAAGTTCTAATTATATTAAAGAATATTTCACTTCAAAAGAGCCATCTAATCCAGCGTATTTAAATGCTGCTGGTACTATAAATGCACCAAATGAAACAAAAGGAAGTATAGTATCTGTATTTAGACAAAAGGTAAATATATTTGCAATGGCAGAAAATCTATCTGAAATGTTATCACATAGTGATTTTGATATTAATGATATCGGTAAACAGAAAACAGCAGTATTTATGGTTATTCAAGATGAAAAAAAGACCTACCATGCACTTGCAACTATTTTTGTAAAACAATGTTATGAGAGTTTAATAGATGTTGCACAGACTAATGGTGGTAAACTTGCTATTAGAACAAATTTTATTTTAGATGAGTTTGCTAATATGCCCCCACTTAAAGATGTTACAACGATGATTACAGCGGCTAGATCTAGACAAATAAGATTTAATTTAATTATTCAAAACTTTGCACAATTAAATCAAGTATATGGTAAAGAAAATGCTGAAACAATAAAAGGTAACTGTGGTAATACAATTTATTTATTAAGTAGTGAGTTACAATCATTAGAAGAACTTAGTAAATTAGCCGGTGAAAAGAAAGTTAAAAAAGGTGATAAAGAAGAGGTTAGACCACTAGTTACTGTAGCAGAACTTCAAAGATTAAATTTTAAGGATGCTATTATTTTGAAACATCGTATACCACCTTTTAAAACTAAATTAAAATTTTTAGAAGAATTTCATTGGAATATTCCTAAATATGAAAGGGGAACATATCCAAATAGAGAAAAAAAGCCAATTAATTATTTTAACTTAAAAGAATTTGTTAAAGAAAAAAAGCGTAGCAAGTTATTTGAGGTTATAGATAATCCTACAAATTTGCCACCTCCACTTAATAATTTTTTTCCTCAACAAAATGATAATAACCAAAATAATTCTTCTCAAAACAATATGTTTGAAGAATCATTTAATGTTGATGAATTAATAAAGAAGATAGATGCGAAAATTGCAGAATTAGAGGAAGAGGAAAAAAATGAAAAAGATAAAAATAAAAATGTTATAGATAATACAGAAATTGTAGCAGAAGCAGTTAAAGAAGAAAAAGAAAATGTAAAAGTAAATAATAATATAGATAATATAATTGACTCTATAAAAGAAGAAGAAGTTACTGATGATCAATTTTTTGATGATTTCTTCTTTGATGAATAAATATAAAAAACATAATCTGTAATATAGTAGGGGTTATGTTTTTTTTATTAAAACTATAAGTCTAGTTGATTTAATTTCTTAAAAAATGTATAATTATTTTTGAATAGAAGGTGTAATATGAAAAAAGGATTTACTTTAATGGAATTGTTAGTTGTATTAGCAGTTTTGGCATTAGTTGTTTTAATATCTATACCTCAAATACTTGGAGTATTAGAAAATTCTAGAGAAAATTCAAGAAATCGACTTTATGAATTTATTATTAGTTCTGCTAGACTTTATGTTGGGGATAACAGATTAGGAGAGTCTGAACCAATATTAATATCAACATTGTGTTCAAATAATTATTTGGATTGTCCTATTTATGACCCTGTAACGGATGAAGAAATTGATGGCTATGTATTTAGTTATTTTGATAAAGAGGGAACGGGTTCTATTGTATATGAATATTTTGAAGGCGCTCCCGATCCATTAGCACCTATATTATTAAGTACAGTTGCAGGAAGAGATACATCAGTTAATCTGTATGCTGGTAACGGATTGTATAAACATGGAGATGAATATATTTTTAGAGGTGGTATAACAAAAACAAATCCAGATGGTTTAACAACTAGTGGATTTTCAAACGATTCTAATAGTGGTAGTGATGTAAATAATTTTGTAAAAGTTCCATGGGAATCTTATTCTGTAGGAGAAAATTGTACTACTACATCAAATAATTGTTGGAGAATTGTAAAGTTAAATAGTGATGGATCAATAAAAATAATAAGGGATAGAAATGCTGGTGATCAAGTTTTTGATAATACTATTAATACTGGCGCTAGAACTATAAATAATAATTTTACGACTGTTTATGGTTATAATGATTTAACAAAAAACACCCCAACTGCAGGTTATCCAGAAGAATTTAGAGAAAAAAGTTTGGTGTATGAAAGCTTGTACGGTGAAAATGGTTATTATAAAAATGATTTAATACGTTATAAAAATCTTTTCACTCCATTTAATATATGTTTAAACAAAGCAAATGATTATAAAAGTTTAAATAATACAGGGGATCTAACACGGGTAACTGATACATGTGATGTAATAGGGAAACCAGACACTCAAGTAGTAAGACCGTTAAGAAATAAATACGTAGGATTATTACAAGCTGAGGAATATTTAAATGCAACAACTGAAAGTACATGTACAAGGTCTTCTCAGTTTCAATGTAGAAATCAAAACTTCTTATATAGTGGTCAAAGTTTTTGGTTAGCTAATGGTAGATCCTCTACGTCATGGCAAGTTAGATCAATACAAAATAATGGACGAGCTCATTATACAACTGCATCAAGTTCTATAGGATTTCGCCC
>SKJH01000114.1 GCA_007116005.1 Bacilli bacterium
GCCCCCTGAAGGAGCCGAAAGGCTCCATTTTTTTTCTTTTACAAGTGAAAATAGTTTAAAAATAAAGTGGAAAAATTTAAAACAATTCAAAATAGTTTAAGAATAATTAATATTTTTGCTACATAAAATTTAAAAACATTTGTAAAAATATGGAAAAAAATGTTGATTTTTACCAGGAATAGTGTTAGAATAAAGCTCAATTGATTGATTAAGGGGATGATTATATGTATATAGTATCAAATCCGACCAATTATTTTATTAGTCTATATTTTTAGAAGTAGTTGTTTTTTACGACTACTTTTTTTTGTATATTAAGGGAGGATAAATATGGAACAATTATCAGAATCTTTAAAAAGAGTTATTAAAGAAAATCCAATCTTAGAAAGTATCGTTAGGGGGCTGCCAGATTTAGGAACAAGATTGGACAAAACCGAATTTTCTTCTGAAGTAAAAAAAATATATGATGTTTTTAGTATTTATGGTAATGGTTTATATGAATTGTTAAACGATAAAATAAGAGATATTCCTTCAAAATCTTTAGGTGGAGGAAGTCCGATGAAAACACCACCGTTTCCATTATCTCAAAAAAGATTAATCGATGCCATTAATTTCGATGATATGTCTGAGTATCCAATGGCAGCAGGTGATGATAAATCGAAAGAGGAAATAGTAGAATATTTAATAAAAGAAGGGTTTGAAAGTGAAGATAAAATAGATGAAAATAATTTAATATTTACATTATCTACTACTCAAGCTTTTTCAATAATTTGCCAGATAATAGGCAGACCATTTGATGTAATATTAATGACGGGACCAAACTATGGTTTATTTACTTTTGTACCAGAACGTTCTAATAATATGAATATAGAAATTCTTCCGTTAAGCGAAAGTGATGATTGGTATGTTAATGCTGATAAATTAGATTTAAGGATTAAAGAGATAAATGAAGATTTAAAACAAAAATATGAAGGCAAATTAGAATATACTCCGAAAGTGGTTGCTTTTCTAAACGAAAATCCGCATAATCCTTTGGGAAAAGTTATGAATGCTAATAACAAACAAACCCTCGAAAAAATAGGTGATGTTTGTTTAAAAAATGATGTATTTGTGATTGATGACTTAATTTACAGAGACTTGACTTTTGATAGGGAAAACTTAGCTTTACCTATAGCAACATACAAAAAATATTTTGATAACACGATTTCTTTATTTGGATTATCAAAAGGCTATGGACTGGCTAGTATTAGAGCAGGAATGGTGGTAGCACATCCTATTATAATAAGAGGTATTAGAAATTATATTTTTCAAAATATGGATTCTTCCCCAGTGTTACAAGCTAAAGCCATGGCCGGTGCATTTAATGCTAGTGATGAAAGATATATAGAGTATGAAAAGTTCTTTAATCCAATTATTGAAGAATATAAATATAGATTGCAATTATTAAAAGCTTTAGTAAATGGATTGGACAGTATCGAAGATCCAAACGTGAGAAAAACAATAGAATTTAATATTAGAGAATCTTTATATTCAGATTATAGTCTGAAAAATATATTAGAGGGTATTCCTGGAGTTGATTTTGTAAAAGGAACCTTCCCAGAATCTGGATTTTTTGCACTCTTAGATTACACAGATTTAAAGAATAAAACTTCAGATAAAAGACAGATAACTGACGAAATAGAATTATTGAAACATATGTACGAAACAGAAAAGATAAAACTGATTTTGGGACAATCAATTTCTTATCCAGATTCCAATCAATTAATTGGACGAGTTACAACAGCAATAGAAAAAACCGACTTAATAAATCACATGGGTGCAATGAATAAAACATTGAGGAAATTAAAATGAGGAAAGTAGGAATAGTATCGTGTAATAAATGGATAAATAAAATCAAAGAAGATTTGTACTTAAAAAAAGAATTGTTAACTTTAGGAATAGACTCAAATTTCATTTCGTGGGAAGATTCAAACGTGGATTATTCTGAATACGAGTGCTTAATTATTAGAAGTATTTGGGGTTATCAAGATAAATTAGAACAATTTTATAAGTGGTTAGAAGACATGAAACAAAAAAAAATCACCATGATTAACTCTCTAGAGTTAATCGAAAATAATATTAGAAAAGATGTCCAATTTAATATCTTGCATAGAAATGGAATACCCACAGTAAAAACTAACTTTATATATGAAAAAGATATATTAGGAAGTATTAGTAGTACTATATTTGAAGCAATAAGGAAACAATTTGATAATACAAATTTATTTGTAGTAAAGCCAATAATATCTGGAAGTGGAAATAACACATATTTAATTGATTTAATGGGAAATAATAATAGACCAAATAATATACAAATTTCTGAATTAAATAAGTTAATGAGTGATATAATTAAAGAGAAAAATAATGGATTAATGGTTCAGCCCTTTATAAGTGAAATTGATAGTGGAGAAATATCTAGCATATTTATAGATGGTCAAAATACCCATAATGTAAGAAGATATTCTCCAATATTTCACGAAAAGAAAAATCAAGAGTTAGAAAAAAATATTACATCTGTTATGTTAGAATTGGCAAGAAGAATTGAATCTATACCAGAATATCAAGGTTATTCATATATGAGAGTTGATATGGTAGAACATAATAAACAACCAACAGTAATGGAAGTAGAATTAACAGAACCAGATTTACTAACTAGGTATATTCCAGACGAAATTAGAGATGCAGCTATTAAGATATTAGCTAAAAAAATAAAAAAAAGTTTATAAGGTGGCTATATGAGAAAATGTTTATTATTTTTTGATGAATGTGAATCAAAATTATCTAATACTTTATTTAATAGAGATGACATTGATTTTGTTTTACTCAGAACAACAAAAAATCTAAAATATTTAACCGAAGAATATTTAGAAAAAACAAAAAAGTATAATTCATTTATAGTAAATTATACTGAACCATTAGAAACAGAAGTAGAAAGATTTAAAATTTATCTTAAAGATAATGGAATTAATCTAACTCACTTTTATAATGATTCGGAATACTATCAAGAATTTTCCAATAAATTTGCTAGAAGTATAGGTTTACAAGCTTTAACTGAACAACAAGTTAATTGGGTAAGAGATAAAGTAGATATGAAAGATAATTTTCGTTCAGTTGGTTTAAGAACCGTTGATTATCGACCAGTAGAAAGTTTTGAGGATGTAAAACAATTCTTTATATCCCAAAAGGGTAACCCAATAATATTTAAGCCAAGAAAAGGTATGAATAGTATAGAAACTTATAAGATAGATTCTATTGAACAAATCAATGATCTTCCTATTAAAATAAAAAAAGGAAAATATATGGTAGAAGAATTTTGTTATGACAAAGAATGGTCGATAGAAAGTATGGTTCAAGATGGCAAGGTGCTAGATTCTTATGTTACATACATCCCTAATCCAACTATTTGGGCTGCTATTGACAATAAATTAAATTGTCACATGACAACACCAGAAGTACCGAAACACTTTAAATTTATCCCTAAAGAATTAATACAGCAAATAGTAGATGGTATGTTGTTAAAAAATGGTGTTATGACAATAGAAATATTTGTTGATCAATTTGGAAATGTAATGCCAAGTGAATTAGGATGGAGATTACCGGGATGCCAAGCAACGCTAAACCACAGTCTATCTTATGGATTTGATATGTATAATGCTTTGATTGATATTATGATAGGAAATAAAGTTAAGCTAGATTACAGATATCCAATTCGTTGTGTTGGCGATTTATATTTGCCAAATAAAGAGGGGTTAGTTACACAAATGACACCTTTAGAAGAATTACTAGAAATGGAAGGGGTGATAGATGGTGAAATGTTCGCAAAGATTGGAAAAAATCAGGTGAAACGCAGAGTTGGTAATGATTCTTCTGGTTGGGTACTGGTTGTAGGAAGAACAACTGAAGAAACAGAGTCTAAAATGCAAAATGTGTTTGATAATTTTAATTTAGAAATAGAAAAAGGAGTTATGAAAAAATATGAAAAGAAATAGTAAATTATTCTTAATACTAATTGCTACTTTATTAGTATTAACCGGTTGTAGTTCGAAGGACTTAATAAAAATAGAAAATTTAAATGAACTTGAAAATAAGAAAGTAGGAGTATTTACAGGATCGGAATATGACACAATTTTAAAAAACAAGGTAGAAAGTGCAATACCAATTTATTACAATAATTATAGCGATCAAATATCAGCGCTTAAATCAGGGAAAATTGATGGTTTCTTAACTGATGAGCCACTGGCTAAAGAAATGATTAAAAATAATAGTGGTATAAAATATTTAGATACTTTTTTAACTAATGATAGCTATGCTTTTGCTATTAATCCAAAATTAACTGCGTTACAAGAGCAAGTTAATAATGTGCTTAAACAAATGAAGACTGATGGGACATTAGAGGAAATGGCGGAAAAATGGATGGGAGACGATGAGTCTAAAAAAGTATTGCCAAGTTATAATTATGATGATTCAAAGGGAATAATAAAATTTGCAACTGTATCTGGATCTGCACCATTTGCTTATATGAAAGATAATAAAATAGTTGGTTACGATATTGAAATTATAATGTATATAGCAAAAGAACTTAACTATAAATTAGAAGTAACAGAAATGTCGTGGGAAGGTGTATTGCCCGCTATTGCTTCAGGAAAAATGGATATGGCAGGTTGTTCAATAATAGTTACTGAAGAAAGACAAAAATCAGTACTGTTTTCAGAGGCTAATTTTACTGGTGGTATTGTAGTTGTAGTTAGAAAATAATGGAGGATATTAATGAGAGGTAAAAGTAGTAAAAAAAAGATTTCGATAGTTATTAATGTTTTAATAGTGTTGATAATTTTATTGCTTTTGATTATTTACAAAGAAAATATAATTAACTTTGTAAACAATCTAAAGGTTAGTTTCACTCGAACTTTAATAGAAGAAGATCGCTATAAATTGTATTTAAAAGGTTTGAGAGTAACTCTAATTTTATCTTTCTTTCTAATTCTATTCGGAACAATATTAGGGGTATTAGTATGTTTATTAAACAAGTCTAAAATAAAAATACTTTCAACATTATCAAAAATATTTGTAAGCATAATTCAGGGTACCCCGCTACCGGTATTACTTTTAATATTCTACTTTGTTATATTTGGGAATATGAACATTGATGCTATGGTAGTTGGAATAATTACATTTTCAATTTATTTTTCTGCTTATGTATCCGAGGTATTAAGAGCAAGTGTTGAATCAATAAATAAATCTCAAATACTCGCTGCATATTCACTAGGTTTTACAAAAATTCAAACAATTAAATATATATTTTTACCACAAGCTCTATCTTATATTTTACCTACTTATAGAAATGAAGTAGTAACATTGATTAAATTAACTTCTATTGGTGGATATATTTCTATATTTGAATTAACGAAAGCGTCAGATGTAATTAGAAACAGGACTTATGAAGCTTTTTTTCCATTAATTTTTACCGCTCTTATTTATTTTCTTATCTGTAAATTAGCAGCATACATATTAGACTGCATCAACATAAAGGTGGATCCGAGATTAAGTAAAAGAAAGTTGGCGAAATAATATGTTAGAAATTAAAAATGTTGTAAAAAGTTATAAAAATGATAAAGTATTAAAAGGTATTAGTTTAATTGTTAAAAAGGGAGAAGTAATATCTATTATAGGAAAATCTGGAAGTGGAAAAAGTACTTTACTTAAGTGTATTAATAAACTTGAGAATATTGATTCAGGAGAAATAATATTAAATAATAGAAACATAAGTAATTATAATATAATAGATTTACGAAAACAAATTGGGATTGTTTTTCAAGAATTTAATCTATTTGAACATTTGACTGTTTTAGAAAATATTACAATAGGTTTAGAAAAAGTGAAGCAAATGTCTGGGAAAGAGGCAACAAAAATAGCAAAAAAATTATTATCAGATATGGGATTAGTTGAAAAAACAAATAGTTATCCAAATGAATTATCTGGAGGTCAAAAACAGAGAGTAGCAATAATTAGAACTCTAGCTATGAATCCCAGCATATTAATGTTAGATGAGCCAACAAGTGCTTTAGATCAAGAAATGAAATATGAAGTGTTAGACCTGATAAAGAAAATATCAAAGTCTAAAATGACTTTGATTATAGTTACTCACGAAATAGAATTTGCAAAAAAAATATCTGATAGGATAATTAATATCAAAAGTGGTAAAATCGGAAAGTAGTAGTGAAGGGGAAATTTTATATTATGAAAAAAAGCATTGAATTACTAAATGCAAAGTCGTTTATAATTTACGATAAGAAAATAAAAAAAATAATATTTGAAACAAATAAAATTTATCCACAGCATTTTTTCCCACATAATATAATTGATTATGCAGAAATGGTAAAGAAAATGGTAAAAAATGAAAAAGAAAAATTACCTATTATGTCAATTAGCTCAAAAGATTTTCCTTATTGTGATTTTGATTGCAAAGATTGTTTAGCAAAATCTTCAAGAGATTGGGCAAGTAAAAACATTCCTTGTATTGTTCCAAATATCCAATTATATAAAAAAATTTTATACAACGTATCCGAATACTCAAAAATGTTAGGTTGTTCTTCAGTAAGATTTGAAATTTGCGGTGAGGGGAATCCAGATATGTTTCCTAACAGAGATGAAATAATTCAATTTGCAAAAGAAAAATGTAATATGGGTGTAGTGTATATTTCAACTGGAAGTAAATTAGATTATAAAACTAAAATTGCTCTATCAAAATATGTATCTTACATAAGAATAAGTTTTCCAGGAATTGATAATTTAGGATACGATTATTACTCTAACCAAAAAGGTAAAAAAAAATTTAAATATAATGATGCTATTGAATTATTAAAAGAATTAGTTTTATTAAGAAAAAAGTATAATAGAGAAAATAATTTAATTATTGGTGTTAGAACATGTATTAGGGATAGTAATGAAGGAAAATATATTAATTTTGCAAAGCAACTTGGAAAAATTGGTGTTGATAGCCTACAAATAGTAAAAGTCCTAACACCAGAAAAAAATAAAATAAAAGATAATATAATAAATAAAAATTTAAAGAAAGAATTATTAATTATCACTAAAAAATATAAACAATATGGTCTTAAACATGTCCAACTTCCTATTAAATTAGATAGTGTTTATGAAGATAGAAAATTAAAAAATGAAATAAAACCTTCTAAGTGTTACAGTTCAATATTTTCTCCAATATTGTATGGTACTAATCTAATAACATGCACGCATTGGGATAAAATATCTGATGTTAAAAACTTTCATTATGGAGAATTAAAGGGAAATGAAGATGAGATTTCAAAATTGATGAATTGTAGTAGATCGTTAAGAATAAGAAGTAAAATTCCAAGTGGTTGTGATGATTGTTGTTCTATAAATGATAATTTAATGTTTGAAATAATAAAATTGAAGTTATCATTATGCAATGATTTGAATGATATAGAATTTAAACTTAAATAAAAGATGAGGTGAAGAAATGAAAACGGTAGTATTAGTGGGTGGGGCATCTGCAAGTGGCAAAAGTACATTTACGAGCTTATTAAACAGTAATGTTAAGGGAAGTATAAAATATAGAAGAGTGCAAGCCTTTTTTGATTACGCTGAATTAAAAAAAATTTCTAAAGAAGAAACATTTAAATATGTTAATTCACAGAATGCAGACGATTGGTTTTTAAAGGTTTGTCAAACCAATGATTATGTTATTTCAGACATTCATTATGCAGTTCAAATGGATAGAAATTTTAAAACTGATAATATAGGAGCTAACATCTATCAAGAATACGTTCCTACTATATCTTCTAGCTTAATTAATAGACTATTAGATTCGGATATTAGAGTTATAGCTGTTCATATGTATTGTTCAAATAACACACTATTGGAAAGAGCTGTTATTAGAAATAAAGAAGGAAAAAGAGAATTAAGAGCAGTTTCTTTGAAAGATGTTGAATTACAAACAACCGCTGAGAGAAAAGAATGGATTAATATTAGCAACATTTCAGGGGTGGAGGTAGTTGAACTAGATTCTGAATTATATTCTCCATTAAGACTTGTTGAACAATTTCATAAATTAACAAACCAATTTTGTAATAAAGTTTTGATTAAGAAAAAGAATTAAAGGTGCTTAATGAAAACAATAATAAAAGAAATATTAAATAATAATCGAAGTTTAGATTCTGAAATTGTGGGTTTGCCCGATATTGGTAAAAGGTTAGATGGTAAACAATTTTCGAAAAAAACAAGAACTATTGCTAATGCAATCAATTTTGTAAGTAAAGGCACAAAAGAAATGGAAAAAACAATTATGCACGATTTTCCAAAATATAGTTTTGCAAGTGGAAACCCATTAAAATTTAAACCATTTAAGCATTCCATTAATGCGATGAAAAAATCAATAAAAAGTAAGAATATATATGAATATCCTACTTCTTCGGGAGATGAAAAAGATAGAGAAATAATTATAAAATATCTTATAAAAGAAGGTTTTATAAATTCTAATCCATATAAAAGTAGTAAATTAATTGGAAATGGACTGTCAACTGATAATGTGGCATTTACTATTTCTACAACTCAAGCTTTTAGTTTGATATTAGATATTATTTTAAAACCTTATGATGTTATAATAATACCAGGTCCTAATTATAGTCTGTTTACATTTTCGGCAGAGCGAATAAATTCAAGCGTTGAGATTATTGATTTAAGCGAAGAAGATAATTGGTTAATAAATCCTGAATTATTGGCTTTTAAAATAGATGAGATAAATAAAAGGCTTAGAAAAAAATATAAGACAAATAAAAAATTATCATATATACCTAGAGTAAAAGCCTTTTTAAATTGTAACCCATCGAATCCAACTGGAAAAGTATTGTCTAATAAAAATATAGATATTTTGAAACAATTATCTAAAATAGCAAATGAAAAGGAAATATTTATTATAGATGATATGGTTTATAGAGATATTTGCTACGATAGGAAAAATATTGCAAAACCGATGGCAACTCTGGCTGAAAATTTTGAAAATACAATTACTTTATTAGGATTATCTAAATCATATGGATTAGCAAGTATTCGCGCTGGGATTGTTGTTGCAGATGAAATAGTAATCAGAGAACTAAGAAATAAAATTTTTCAGCAGATGGATTCTTTACCAAATATTCAAATTTCAGCTTTGACGGGAGCATTTAATAGTAGAGAAAGAAGATATAAGTATTATGAAAGATATTTTTCTAAAATCAGAAAAGAATACATTTATAGATATGATATTATATTAGCATTAATAAATGGAATAGATTCTGTAAAAAACAAAAAAAATAAAACCAAAATAAAAAGACTTGTTTCTAAAGTTATACCAGATACTGATTGTTCTAAAATTTTAAAAAATGGAATTGTTGGATTAAAATTAGCAAATAATATGGAACCAGAAGCCGGATTTTTTACATTAGTAGATTTTACTGAATTAAAAGGAAAAAAATATGATTATATTATAATAAATAATGATCGTGATTTACTTGAATTTTTTTATTATAGTATGAGAGTAAAATTTTTAATTGGATCTTCATTTTCTTTTCCAAATGATGATAAATTAGTAGGAAGAATAACTTTTGCACTTGAACCATTAGAATTAGTTAAGTCATTTTATGCTATATACAAAGCTACGTTGCTTTTAAAATGAGGTGGAATATGCAATCATTAGAAGAAATTAATAAAATATTGATGATAAATAATTTAGAAGAAGCTAGTAATTGTTATAAAATTAATATTGGTTTTAATAATAAGATTTTATCAATAAATAATAAATATATTTTAAAAACATGCTATAATGAAAATAGGGAAACAGAGTTTTTAAAAGAGATAAATTTTTATGGCCAAAATAATTATGAATTTATTCCTAAATTAATTGCATATGATTATACAAAAGAAGAATTTCCTTTTTGTTATATGATACAGGAGCAAATTAGCGGTAAAAATCTCTATGCAGTTTGGTCCGAATTATCATTTTCTGCAAGAAAAGAAGCATTATATAATTTATTAAAAGTAATGAATACTTTACATAATAAAAAAGTTGATTCAGTTGATTATATTAAAGTAATTGATTCTGAATTCAGTAGATATTTAAAAATAATTACTGAAAAATCAATTTTGTCTAGTTTCAAAATAAATTATTTAGAAAGTTTAAAGGAAGCTCTTCATGATAACTACAGCACTCATAAACTGTGTCTTATACATGGCGACTTGCAATTTAATAATGTTATATATATGCCTAATCGTGAAGTTAAAATTGTGGATTTTGAACATTACGAAGTTGCACCTATTGAAAAAGAGTTTGCTTCACTGTATAGAATGTCAGAAAATCCAAAATCTTTTATGCAAGAGGGAAATTATTGTAAAATTGATGAAATTGGTTTTCATTATGTAAAAACTTTTTTTGAAGAAAATTGTAAGGAAATTTGTAGTTCACCTAATTTTGAAAATAATATGCTAATTTATGAGATATTAAATGCAATTAGATGGATTGTTAAATATCCTGATTATCCAAAATATCATAATATTTTATTTACAAAAAGTAAAAAATTAACAAAATGTAAGTAACAAAAAAATATATAGGTTAAGAACGGAAGGGAATTTTTATGAAAAAAATAATAACAAATGTCAATAATCTTAAAGAAGAAGATATGACAGAACTAGTGAGAAAGGTGAAAATTTTATTAATAAATTCAAATAATGAATTAATGCTAGGATATTCTCATAATGAATATCAATTTCCTGGTGGTACACAAGAAGTGGAGGAGGAATTAATTGATACAATTAATAGAGAAATAATTGAAGAAACCGGAATTAGTTTGAATTTAAAAAAATTGAATCCTTTTGCTTGTGCAATTGGTTATTATAAAGATTGGCCAAAAAAAGGTAAAAACAAAAAAATTGAAATATATTATTATGAAGTTAAAACGGATGAAAAACCAAATCTTGATAATTTAAATTTAACAGATAGTGAAAAAGAAGGTAATTTTGAATTGAGATATATAAATTTAGATAATGTTGAGCAAGAATTAATGTATAATGCAGAGATATATGGAGATAAGCATGGGATTGCTAAAGAAATGCTGAATTTATTAAAAATTTATAAAGAAGTTGCTAAAAATAAAGAAATAGAATGGTATTAATTAAATGAGGATATAATGGAAGATTATGATGTTTTTAGTGAAATGAATAATATTAAAACAATTATTATGGGAATGGATTTAGATGATGAAAAATTTTGGAGAGAAGAAGTAATAAGTAATTCTCAAATAGAATTTATGCCAATTCGTTTCTCATATAATTCAAAAGATTTTAGCAACGACTATATAAACAAAACTAAATCATTGTTCATATATTATTTTAATGAAAGAAATACCTATAATAATGAACTCCTTAAATTAAAAAAACATTTTATTCACTATCAAAGAAAACCTAAATTTGCTTATATTCCAAATGAAGAAAAATACTGTAATTTAAAAAAAATGATACAAGAAATTGGAATTGATGTTGTGGATTGTAAAAATAGTTTACTTGAAAATATTAATAAGATATAAAATTTTGTTTGATTTTAAAATATCAAATGATAAATGATATAGGAAGAAGATTGTTGATTTTTTTATAGAATCAAAACGAGAAATTTGCCTTAGTATTGGAAGTATGATTTTTTAAAGGGTGTGAAAAAAATGAGAGAAATATTACATAATCATAAAAATTTAACAGCAGAAGATATAACTGAAACTGTAACAAGAACAAAAGCTTTAATAGTTAATTCTAAAAACGAAGTGTTATTAGGGTATTGTGAAAAAACATATCAATTTCCTGGGGGACATTTAGAAGAAGGAGAAACGTTAGTAGATTGTTTAAAAAGGGAAGTTCAAGAAGAAACAGGAATAGAACTTAACATCATAGAAGCTAATCCATTCTTTGTAATAAGATATTATAATAAGGATTGGCCATCTGAAGGCATAAATAGATGTTCGGAGATTTATTTTTATGAAGTTAATACTGATGAAAAATATAATCTAGAGAATACAAATTATGATGAGGGAGAAAGAATAAATAATTTTGAACTACGTTATTTTAGTTTAGATGATGTAGATAAAATTCTAATAGATAGTATCCCAGACAATCCAAAGAACGAAGTAATTGTTCCAGAAATGTTAGAAATATTTAAAGAATATAAAAATAGTAAATTTCCTAAAGCGGAAAATTAGTTGAATTGGGGTGATTTAGTTTGAAATATCTGATTGCGATTGATAGTGATGGTACGCTTAGACATGATGATGGAACTATCTCGGATAGAACAAAAATTATAATATCCAAACTAGTTGATTTAGGCAATTATGTAGTAATATGTACCGCAAGACCACGTTATCATACAAAAAAAGTAGCAGATGAATCACTAGCAAGTAAAATATTAATATCATCAAACGGAACAGAAATATATGACAATGATAAGAAAACATTAGTCTTTGTTACTTATATCGAAAAAAGTAATTGTATTAAATTATATAATTATGCAAAAGTAAATGATATTAGAATAATATTTGTTGTAGATGAAACTGAATATGCAACTCATTTTATTAGAAATGATAAACAAAAGTTATTATCAAATGAAATTGATATAGATAAATTCTTTGAAGAAAATAAAGTAAAACAATGTATGATTTTAGATAATGATAAAGAAAAAATAGAGGAGTTTAAAAAACATACTATAGAAATTGGATTGAAAATTAATAATTTTTCTAATCCATATGAAAAAGAACAATGGTTTAGTGTAATAAATAGTAATTCATCAAAAGGACAAGCGTTACTAGTATTATCAAAATATTTAAGAATTCCTATTGAAAATACAATAGCAATAGGAAATGATTATAATGATGTTCCAATGTTCGAAGTATCAGGCATTAGTGTTGCTGTTGATAATGCTAAAGAAGAAATAAAAAAGGTTGCTAAGATAATAACTGAAAGTAATAATAATGATGGAGTTGCCATTTATTTAGAAAAAATAATCAGAGAGTGTACTAATTTTAAATAAAAATATCTTATTTATTTAAAATGAAAATGAAGGAAATTTATTTAAAAACTCCAAGTTTTGAAGAACTAAGTTATAGAAAAGAATTATTGTCTGATCCAGAAACAATGTCTTATAATAGTCATTTGGGTGGAATAATAGATTTTGATGAATCAAAATGAGAAACATGGTATAACAAATGGATAGGTAATAACAATTCGAACTTTTTCTACGCATATATTTATGACAAAGAATTCGATGTACCTGTTGGAGAAGTTGCTTATAGACATGATGTAAACTCAAATTGTGCAATGTTAAATATTATAGTAGAAGCCAAACAAAGAGGAAACGGGTATGGGAATAGTGGACTAATTGCATTAATTAAAACTGCCTTTAAAAATGGATATAAGGAGTTAAGAGATTTAGTGTTTAAAGATAGCACTGGTTCACACTCTTTGTTTGAAAAATTAGGATTTAAATGTGTTGGGGAAGTTGAAGATAGTAAAGATTATCGATTAAAAGAAGAAGATTTTATTGAAAATTTAAATAATTATAAACTTAATTAAAGCTAAAAAGAATAAAAATCTTATTTTATAAGGTTTTTTATTGTGTGTTAAACTTGAAAAAACACATATTTTTTTTGCCCCCTGAAGGATCTTTTGGGAGAAGGCTCCGCTCTTTGTTGTATTGTGTCCTTATAATGATACCATAAGTTGGCTAATTAATAATAAAATTCCTTTTGATGAATTGATTATCGGTAATTCTTATAAACTTTCAGAATGTATAAACCATTCTATAAATATTTTCATTGATGATAAATATAAACAGTGTATTAAAACACAAAATTATGGAATAAGAACCTTTATTTTTGATAATCCTTATAATCCAAAGTATAGTGATATTTCTAGAGTAAAGTCATTTAGTGAATTATACAGTCAAATAATAAAAGATATGTTATGATTTTAATGGGAGGATTGAATGTTTAGAAATGGAGATTAAAATAGGTGATATTTCACTGAGAAAAGCAAAAAGTAGTGATAAAGTATTTATCACAGAATTGTATAAACTTCCAGAGTTGAAGTATTATAAAAAATATATCGATTTTGAGAATTTGGAAACCATATTATCTAATAATAAAATTTATTTTAATAATGATAACCATTTTATACTTGAATGTGAAAATAAAATAATAGCTTTATTAAGTTTATCATCATATGATATTAAAAATAAAACAATTATTTTAAATTATGTGTTGATTTATAATGAACAAGACAATGATACATTATGTCTACTACTAAAAGAAATGTTTAAGAAGATATTTTCTTCTGATAATTTCAATAGAATAGAGATGAAAGTATTAAGTTCAAGCAAAGAAGTTATAAGTATATGTGATAAGGCTTCCATGATAACAGAATCTGTAATGAGAGAAAAAATTTTTTTGAATAATGAGTTTGTTGATTTAATTACATACGGAATATTATTAAATGAATTTTTGGAGGTATAAATGATGAGAAATAATGATAAAATAGAACATTATTTGAATACACTACCTGACATAGAAACAGAAAGGTTGATTATCCGTAAGTTTACTCCTGATGATGTAAAGCCTTTTTTTGAAATGATGATATCTGCAGAAGTAGTTAAGTATTTAAGTGGAAGTATAAACAGTATTGAAAAAGCAGAAAAATTTTTAAAAAAGCAAATTGATAAGTACTCTATTGGAAATGGATCAAGTTTTGCTGTAGTTTTAAAAGAAAGCGGAGAGTTAATAGGCAACATTGTATTAAATATTGATAAAGAAAACTATAGTGCAGAAATTAGTTATGTTATAAATGATAAATATTGGAATAAGGGTTATGCCACAGAAGTTTGCAAAAGTTTAATTTCCTTAGCTTTTGATAGTTTAGATTTAAACAGAGTAGAAGCAGATGTAGTAGATCTAAATAAAGCTTCTATTAGAGTGTTAGAAAAAATAGGTATGAAGTACGAAGGTAAACACAGACAAGCTGCATATGATGATAAAACAAATAGTTTTCATGATTTTGAAATTTTTTCTGTATTAAAGAAGGAATATAAAAAAAATATAGTATGATTTATAATGGTAGGGATGTTATATTATGAATACATTTAACATAAAATCAGTACAAACGGAAGAAAAATTGAAGGGAATTTTTGATTTTTTATCGAAAAGTTTTTATGACGAAGCGATTGAATATAATGAACATTATTTTACTATGTCTGAACGATATGCTGAAATGAAAGAACAATATAATAAAGACAAAGAAATGATAATTTATATTGAAGAAGATGGAAAGATAGTTGGTGCATTAACTTCTAAGGGGATGGATCTTGAAACTAAAAAAATAACATTGGGGGTTATGGCTATTGCAAAATCTCATAGAAGAAAAGGATATGCTAAAACTCTAGTACAAGAATTCGAAAAATTATGTATTAGAAAAGGACTTAAACATATTAGTTTGGGAGCTAGACTTAGAGCATGTCCGTTATATATCAGTCTAGGCTATAAACCAAAATTGATGGTCCAAGTTTTTGATTTTTCTACAGTTGAAGATGTTAAAAAAGTAAATATTAATAACTTAAAAGAGGGATTTCAATATCAGGGAGATGCTTATGGATTTATATTTTTTGATATTGATGCTGTTGATGAAAAAAATGTAAACCACTTTGAAAGTAATGTACCAACCGCACATGCGCAATATATTTTTGAAAAAGATTTATAAGTATTAAGAAATCAACTTTTAGATAGCATTTAAGTTGTAAAGTTTGAATTAATTAAAAATAACTATCATAAAATAAAAACATGGTTAACTAATGTTAATGTTCCGTTATATAATGTAAGAGGAAATGTTAAAGATATAATAAAATTACTAAAAGAGGTTGTAAAATGATTAAAGAAACAGTTTTTAACAAAGAAACACTTATTAGTGTAATTAAGGAAAAGTATGGAATTGATATTACCGAAATTAAAAAATTAGATAGAGGTAGTGCAAACTTATATTCTTTAAATAATGATACATATATTTTAAAGGAATTTCAATCAAAATATACAAAAGATGAAATTGATAAAGAAATAATGATAATAAATCATTTAAAAAAAGATGACTTACTAGTTCCAGAGTATATTACTACTATTAATAAAGAATATAGTTTTATTTATAAAGAAAAAATCATTACTATGCAAAAATTTATTGATGGTTATACTATGGGTTCTAATACAGCAAACTATGATCAAATGATAGAATCCGCAAGAGAATTAGGTGGTATTGTTAAATCACTTGAGTCTTTAGAAATTGAATTACCTATTAATGATGTTTCATCTTGGTACTCTATTGAAACAATAAACGAAAGTATTGAAAAGCATAAGGTATTATTAGATAAAATCACAAAAGAAGATTATCCTCAAATATTTAAAGATTTAGAAGATAAGATTTGTATGTTAGAGTATGCAAAAAGCAATATTAATTTTGAGGAAATGAAAAATTTAACTTCAATGAATACTCATGGAGATTATAGTGTTTTACAATTTATTTATAAAAATGGGGAAATAAAAGCTATTATAGATTTTGTATCTGCATGTAGGATGCCAATAGTGTGGGAAGTAATAAGATCATACAGTTATATTGATTCTGAAGCTAAAGATGGAAAAATAGATATTAATAATTTAGTTAATTATGTAAAAGAATTTATTAAATATATTAAATTAAATAAATATGATATAAAATATATGTCTTATTTGTATTTGATTCAGTTGTTATCCAGCACTTTTGGATATAAGCAATATATAGCTGATAATTCAAAAACAAGGTTATTAGAATTTGCATTTTTTAGAACTAGATTGTGCAAGTATTTGTTTGATAATGCAGAATTGATTGCAAGTAATTTAGAAAAAGAAATTTCAGAAGAAATAGACAATAGTGGTATATAATAATATACAACAATAGTGGGAATAAAAATGAGTAGCATTTTTGATGAAGAAAAAGCATATTTAGAATATGTGAAAAAAAGATTAGCAAAAGAAATGGAATATTGTCAAAAAGAAATGATGGAAATTTCAAAAAGATATACTAACGTATTACAAGGGATTCTTTTCTTGTTGAAACCTTAATGACAACACAAGCAACTAAATTAAGAAGATTAGAATTATCAGAAAAAAGCCCGTATTTTGGAAGAATTGATTTTCTTTCTGATGGTCATAATGAATTTGCTAAATTTTAATAAACTTAATTAAATTCAAAAAAACTATTATTTTTTTGCCACCTGAAGGAGCCCTTGGGCTCCATTTTTGTTGTAATGTTATTTGTTAAAAATATAATTGATATATTAATTAAAAGTAAAAATTATATTGATAAAAGAACAAATGTTCGCTATAATTGTTGTGATGAAAGGGGAGATCAATATGAAAGAAGATAAAATGCATTTAATTAATAAAATATTTGAAAATGAAGATATTAGGACTGTTTGGGATAAGGATGCTGAAAAATATTATATAAGTATTGTGGATGTGGTTGGTGTTCTTTCGGAAAGTAATAATCCGCAGGTATATTGGAGAGTATTAAAGAAAAGGTTGAAAAATGAAGGCAATGAAACCGTTACAAATTGTAACGCTTTGAAATTAAAAGCTAAAGATGGCAAATATCGTTTGACCGATGTTGTTGATATTGAAGGTATGTTTAGAATAATAGAATCAATTCCATCAAAAAATGCTGAACCAATAAAACAATGGTTAGCTAAACTTGGTAGTGAGAGAATAGATGAGACTTTTGACCCTTCTATTGCACTTCAAAGAGCTATAGATTTATATAGAGTAAAAGGATACGATGAAGCATGGATTGCAAAGAGAATAAAAGTATTGCAAGAAAGAAAACAACTTACTGATGTTTGGAAAGAAAATGGTGTAACTGAGCAAATGGAATATGCTATTTTAACTAATGAAATATATAAAACATGGTCAGGTATGACTGCTAAAGAATATAAAGAATTCAAAGGATTGAGAAAGGAAAGTCTTCGGGATAATATGGACAATATTGAATTGATTTTAACGGATTTATCTGAAGAGGCAACTAAAAGATTAGCAGCTAAGAGAAAACCTCAAGGCTTAAAACAAAATATTGATGTTGCTAAAATGGGAGGTAATGCTGCAAAATTAGCAAGAGAAGACATAGAAAAAAATCTTGGTGAAGCAGTAATTACAAAAGATAATAGGTTATCTTACAATTATGTTGATAAGAATACAGATTTAATAGAAAATAAATAAAATATTTAAATGAGTTCTCTAAATAGAACTCCATTTTTTGTATTCGAAATTTTTATATTTAACATTATACGTGTTATAATTTAAGTGGTGGTATCATGGGAAAAGAAGAACAATTAAATGCATTATGTAGGGAATATGATGAGTTGCAAACTGAATATGGTGATGCAAGTCTTAATTCTATTTATTTTGGTGGTTGTGTGAATAATCCAGATATATGTTTTGTATTTATGAATCCTACTAAAAAAAGTATTGCATCAAAAAAAGAATGGAAAGGGTATCGCTCCCCTTGGATTGGAATTAAAAACATTTGGGACTTATTCAATGATTTATGTTTAATAAATACTAGTATATATAAAGAAATTAAATTAAAGAAAGGTAATGAATGGACCGTAGATTTCGCAAAACAAGTTTATGATAATATTAAAGATAATAAAGTGTTCATTACGAATTTAGCAAAATGTACTCAAATTGATGCTAGAGAATTATCTAATAGTGTGTATGAAAAATATTTGGATTTATTTCTTAAAGAAATAGACATTGTTAACCCTAAAATAATTGTACTATTTGGTAATCAAGTAAGTAGTGTAGTTTTAAATAAAAAAGTGTCAGTATCACAATGTAGAAAACAACAATTTATTTTAAATAAGAAATATAAGTGTTATTGTGTTTATTATCCAATTGGTAATGGAAGATTTAATATTGATAAATCTATAGAAGATTTAAAATATATCATAGATAAAAGTAAGTAATAGAAAATTAAAACAGATAATTTTTAGGTGACATTTAAGCAAAAAACAGAGTTTTAATAAACAGCATATTTAAGGTGACCTAAAGGAGCCCCTGGGCTCTATTTTTTGTTTCTGTGTGATATAATAAGTAAGAAGGTGATGATTTATGAGATTTGTAATATTGTCTGAAAATAGAAAAAATGGAATATGTTCTAATGAAGATGGATTATCAATCTATTTCGATATTGATGGAAATAAATTTTTGTTCGATAGTGGTTCTTCTGATTTATTTATAAGAAACGCTAAATTACTCAATATTAACCTAGATGATATTGACACAATAGTTTTAAGTCATGGACATTGGGACCACGGTAACGGACTAAAATATCTCAATGGCAAAAAAATAATACTTCATCCTGATGTTTTTGTAGATAGGTATAGTGTAAGTAGAAATATGCAGTTTGCGGGGATAAATCAGAAATTAGAGGAAATGCTTGAAAGATTTGAAGTAATTCAAACTAAAAGCCCATATATGTTTTTTAAAGATGTTTATTATTTAGGGCAAATACCAAGAACAATTGACTTTGAAGGTAATGGCAATATATCTACTGTTTTAGATTCTAAAACCGAGGCAAAAGATTATACTTTGGATGACAGTGGCGTTGTTATAAAAACTAAAAGTGGTATTGTTGTAGTAAGTGGTTGTGCTCATTCTGGAATATGTAATACAATTGAAAATCCGAAAAAAGTTGCAAAAGAGGATACAATAATAGCGGTTATTGGAGGATTTCATTTAAGGAAGATAGATGATGTGCTTATGAAAACAATTGGATATTTTGAGGAAAATAATGTTCAAAATATATTCATGGGTCACTGTAGTACAGATGAGGTAATAAAAGAATTTGAAAAGACTAACATTAAGGTTCAAAAACTTTATTCTGGAGCTGAATTTGAGATAGATAATATTCCCGCTAAAGAATAGGTTTAATTTGTGCAATGATTATTTAAAGCATAGTGAATTTAAAAAAATACAATTAATATTCGCCTTAAAGGAACCGTATGGTTCTATTTTTTTTTGAAATAATTGTTATTTTAAATTCCATATTTTTACATAATATGAAAAAAAGGATAGAATATATAAACAAATTAAGGGGGATTTATGAGTAATAAATTATTACAATATTTATTGAGTAATAATCCTGATGATGTTTTATCAAAAAAAGGAATCAAGGTAAGAAGATTTTTTAATCCTTTATTTAGAAAAGTTATGATGTTATCAACTTCAGGTAAGCTTATTGTAAAACAAAAAGCTGATATACCAGATGATAAAAGAATAATATATGCTTGTACACACGGATTTCGTGATGACATAATTTTTTCTATGAAGACAATTGATAAGCATGTATATTTATTGTATGGGAGTTTGCTTGATTTTTATGAATCTTCTCATGGATATGGATTATGGGCAAATGGCGTTATTATTGTAGATAGGAAAGATAAAGACAGTAGAAAAGCTTCCATAAATAAAATGAAAAGAGCAATTGAATTAGGGGCAGATATAATAATGTTTCCAGAGGGAACATGGAATAAAAATCAAAATATGGCTGTTCAAAAGTTATATCCGGGTATTTATGATGTTGCTAAAGATACTAATGCTTTAATAGCTCCGGTTGCAACAGTATTAAATGGTGATAAATGTTATTCTATGATGGGAGATGCTTTTGATATAACTGATCTTTCAATAGAATCATATTTAGAAATTTTAAAGCTACAAATTAAAAAAA
>SKJH01000043.1 GCA_007116005.1 Bacilli bacterium
AAATTAACTTATACAAATAACAAATAGTTGACAAAAAAAACAAAATTTGTTATTATTCCATCAAGACGTTGAAGAGAGAAGTAATATAAGAAACTGTTTAAAGTGAGCTTGGTATAGTGGAAACAAGCAAATAAGACTTATATAAATAACACTTGGAGTCGCCTAAAGAATAAAGTAGACTAGGCCGGAGGTAACCCGTTAGAAATTACTTAAGCTTAAATGAGCTGATGAGAGGTTAAGTTATTACTTAACAATTTGGGTGGCAACGCGGATAACAGTTATTCGTCCCTATTATAGGGATAGTAACTGTTTTTTTATTGGAAGGGTGATAATTTGGAAGAAAAACAAAAAAATAATGAGGAAAAAAAAATAAAATATATAAAGACTGTGAAAAGAGAAGTAATATAAGAAATTATTTAAAGTGAGCTTGGTATAGTGTGAACAAGTAAATAAGACTTATATGAATAACACTTGGAGTCGCCTAAAGAATAAAGTAGACTAGGCCGGATGTAACCCGTTAGAAATTACTATGCTTAATAGAGCTAATAAGAGGTTAAGATTTTCTTAACAATCTGGGTGGTACCGCGGATAACAGTTATTCGTCCCTTTATAGGGATGAGTAGCTGTTTTTTTATAAAAAAATAAAGGAGATGATATTATGTGTGGTTTTATGTTTAGTGAAAAAAGGGGAATAAAAGAAAAATTTGAGGTTGAATTTGAGAAAATAAAATATAGGGGTCCTGATATGACTAAAGTAATTGAGGATGAAAGCGGTATATGGGGATTTCATAGGTTATCTATAATGGATCTATCTGATGCAGGAATGCAACCATTTATGCTTGATGATGGTAGTAAATCTATTTGCAATGGAGAAATATATGGATTTAGAAAATTAAAAGAAGAACTTGAATTTGATTTTAAGTCAGAAAGTGATTGTGAGATTATTCTTCCATTATGGAAAAAATATAAAACAGAAATGTTTACCAAGTTAGATGCTGAGTACGCTTGTGTTATATATGATGGGATTGAAAAAGAAATAATTGCAGCTAGGGATCCTATAGGAATTAGACCAATGTTTTATGGATATACTGAAGATGATAAAATCATGTTTGCTAGTGAAGTTAAAGCAATACAGCATTTATGCGTTACTGTAAAATCATTCCCTCCAGGGTGTTACTATTATAAAGGAAAAATTGTAAAATATTATGATGCAACAAAACATAGTGAGTTTATAGATGATGATATCGATACTATAACAAAAGGAATCAACGATAGGCTAACAGATGGAATAATAAAGCGACTTGATGCAGATGCTCCTCTTGGTTTCTTGCTAAGCGGTGGTTTAGATTCCAGTTTAGTTTGTAGTATTGCAGCGCGTTGGTTAAGCGAAAACGGGGGCAAAAGAATAAGAACATTCGCTATAGGAATGGAAGAAGATGCAATAGACTTAAAATATGCTAAAGTAGTAGCAGATTATATAGATAGTGATCATACGGAAATTATAATTAGTAAAGAAGATGTATTAAGTTGTTTAGAAGAAGTCATATATGCTTTAGAAACTTATGATATAACCACTATAAGAGCGTCTATTGGAATGTATTTGCTTTGCAAATACATAAGGAATAATACAGACGTTAAGGTTCTTCTTACTGGAGAAATAAGCGATGAAATATTTGGATATAAATATACAGACTTTGCACCTAGTGCATTAGAATTTCAAAAAGAAAGCGAAAAGAGAATAAAAGAAATTTATATGTATGATGTTTTAAGAACTGATAGATCTATATCATCAAACAGTATAGAAGCTAGAGTACCATTTGGGGATTTGAAGTTTGTAGATTATGTGATTGGTATAAATCCAGAAAAAAAGATGAACATATATAACAAAGGTAAATATTTGTTAAGGCAAGCATTTAAAGATGATTACTTACCAGAATCAATATTACAAAGAGAAAAAGCTGCATTTAGTGATGCTGTAGGACATTCTTTAGCGGATTGTATAAAAGAGTATGCTGAAAAATTGTATAGTGAAGGAACGTTTATTGAAAAATGTAAAAAGTATGAGTATCATGCTGCTCCATATACAAAAGAATCTTTGTTGTATAGAGAAATCTTTGAAAGATTTTATCCGAGAAAAGCAAAACTAGTTGCAGGTTATTGGTTGCCAAATAAAGAGTGGAAAGCTTTAAAAGATGTAACGGATCCATCAGCAAGAGTACTTTCAAATTATGGAGCTAGCGGGAAATAATGTGTTATAATATATGTTAGGAGTGATAATATGACGATTGATGTTAGACAAATATATAAAGAAAATTATTTAAACAAAGAAGTAGTGTTAGAAGGATGGATTAGGAATCATAGAAAACAAAAAGAGTTTGGTTTTATAGACTTTTATGATGGAACTTATTTTAAAACATTACAAGTTGTTTATGATGATAAACTTGATTCTTTTGATGAAATACAAAAATATAGGATAGGTAGTGCAATAAAAGTAATTGGTACTATTATAGAGTCTCCGGCTAAGGGTCAAGATTTTGAACTTCAAGTTAAAGAGATGATACTAGAAGGTGATTGTCCTGAGGATTATCCTATACAACCTAAAAGACATTCAAGAGAGTTTTTAAGAGAAGTTGGATATCTTAGACCTAGAACGAATTTATTTCAAGCTCTATTTAGAGTAAGAAGTATTGCAGCTGCCGCAATACATAATTATTTTCAGGAGAAAGGGTATGTATATTTGCATGCACCTATAATTACAGGGAGTGATTGTGAAGGGGCAGGTGAAATGTTTAAAGTAACTACATTAGATTTAGAAAAGTTACCAAAAGATAAAGATAGTAATGTAGATTATAAAGCAGATTTTTTTGGAAAAGAAACTGCTTTAACAGTTTCTGGGCAACTACAAGGTGAAGCGTTTGCTCTGGCTTATAAAAGAATATATACTTTTGGACCCACATTTAGAGCCGAAAATTCAAACACCAAAACTCATGCTTCAGAATTTTGGATGATAGAACCAGAACTTGCTTTTTGTGATTTAAATATGATAATGGATGTAGAAGAAGATTTCTTAAAATATGTAATAAAATATGTTTTAGATAATGCAAAAGAAGAAATGAATTTTTTTGAAAAGTTTGTTGAACCTGGAATAATAAAAAAATTACAGGATGTGTTAAGTAGTAAAGCTGCAAAGGTTACACATAAAGAAGCTATGGATATTTTAATTAATTCAGGCAGAAAGTTTGATAATAGCCCAACTCATGGTGAGGATTTTGCAAAAGAACATGAAAAATATTTAACAGAAGAACATTTTAAATCACCAGTTTTTGTAACAGATTGGCCGAAAGATATTAAAGCATTTTATATGAGATTAAATGATGATAAAGAAACTGTAGCAGCAGTAGATTTATTAGTTCCTGGTGCAGGTGAATTAATGGGTGGATCTCAAAGAGAAGAGAGACTTGATTATTTAATGAAAATGATGGAAAAAAAGAAAATCGAAATTGGTGATATGGATTGGTATTTGAAATTAAGAACTTATGGAGGAGTTAAACATTCTGGTTTTGGAATGGGTTTTGAAAGATTGTTAATATATTTAACAGGAGTAGAAAATATAAGAGATGTAATTCCTTTCCCTAGAACGCCAAACAACTGTGAATTCTAAAGTATAAAAATAAATACTTAGTAGATAATATTAACGGGTGTTAATATATGAAAAAACTACTAAGTATTTTTCTTTTTTGTTTATTAGTAGGGTGTACAAACAATAATACACCTAAAGAAGAGGTAGAAGCGTTGTTTTATAAATTTAATTCATTGGATACAGAAGTTATAAGTCAACTTGATAATGCAATAAATAATACTAATATGAATGACACACATAAAAAAAGATATAAAGACATATTTATAAAACAATATAAAAATTTAAAACACAACATAAAAGAAGAAAATATAATAAATACTAATGCAATAGTTATAACTGAAATAGAAGTATATGATTTGAACTATGTAAGGAAAAATTTAGATATGTATTTAGATGAGGATCCTGACATATTTGATGATTCGCAAGGAGTTTTTAATGATGATGATTATTGGGACTATAAATTAACTAAAATGGAAAGTACAACAAAAAGAGTAAAATATATATTAGAATTGTCACTTACTAGAATAGATGGTATATGGATATTAGATAATTTGATAGATTCAGAAAGAAAAAAAATACACGGGTTATATAATTAATATATAAAGGACTAAATCAGTCTTTTTTTTCATATAACTTTATTAGGTGATATTGTGATAAAGTTAATAGTAATTTTAATATTATCTCTTTCTTTTCAAACAAGAGTTATATCAATTTCTGCTGAATCAGTAATACTTATGGATCAAGGTAGTGGAAGGATACTATATGCAAAAAACATTGATAATCAAAAATTAATAGCAAGTATAACAAAAATAATGACAGCAGTTTTAGCAATAGAGTCAAAAAAATTGGATGAAGTAGTAAAAATTGATGAAAAAATATTAAAAGCCTATGGATCAAATATATATATTGAGATTAATGAAGAAATAAGATTAAAAGATTTAATATATGGTTTAATGTTAAGAAGTGGGAATGATGCCGCTATAGCAATAGCAAATTTTGTATCTAATGATGAGGAAGCTTTTGTTCAATTAATGAATAAAAAAGCAAATAAACTTGGAATGAAAAATACTGTTTTTTGTAATCCTCATGGATTAGATGAAAAATGCGATAATTTATCTACTGCAAGAGATATGGCTATTTTAACAAAATATGCTAATTCTATTAATATATATAAACAAATATCAGGTACAAAAAGATATGTTACAAAAAGCAATTTAAAAACGTATGATTGGTATAATAAAAACAAATTACTTAGTACGTATAAATATACAACTGGAGGTAAAACCGGATATACAGAGCGTGCTAGAAGAACCCTTGTTACCACGGCTTCAAAAAATAATTTAGATCTTATAGTAGTAACACTTAATGATCCTAATGATTTTAAAAATCACCAACAACTATATGAATATGGTTTTAATAATTATTATAATTATCTAGTATTAAATAAAGAAACATTTAATTTGGATAATGATTTTTATTCTCACCCTTTATATATAAATTATAGTTATTATTATCCTTTAAAAAAAGAGGAAACAGAAACTATAAGTTTAAAGATAAAATTATATAAAAATTATCATCCTAAGGATAATGAACAAGTAGGTGTTATAGAAGTTTATAAAAAAAGAAATAAAATTCATGAAGAACCTATATATATAAAAATTAAGAGAGAACACTCTAGAAAAAGTTTTTTTAGAAGGTTATTAAGATTATTTAGATGATAAATAAAATTTGGTGTTTTTTTATAGTAGTAGGAATTATATATGGGTTTATAAGTGGTAATATTGAAAATATAAATAAAGAGATTATAAGTAGTGCAAAAAAAGCGTTAGAAATGTTTTTAAATATTTTTCCAATTATAATATTATGGATGGGAATAATGACAATAGCACTTGAAACAGGATTATTAAGTAAAATAGCAAATCTCTTTGCGCCTGTTTTATCAAGAATATTCCCTGAAATACCTAAAAAACATGAATCGATGGGATTAATTTCGTCAAATTTAATAATTAATATGTTTGGACTTGGAAGTGCTGCAACACCTATAGGGTTAAAAGCTATGAAATCGTTAAATAAATTAAATAATAACAGTGATACTGTATCAAGAAGTATGATAACTTTTCTTGCTATAAATACAAGTGGATTGACTTTTGTGCCCACTACGGTAATATCTCTTAGAATGTTACATAATAGTAATAACCCAACAGAAATTATAATATCAACTATTATGGCCACTCTTTGTTCTACTATAACAGCGATTATCATAGACAAAATATTTTATAGAATTTATAAGGATAAAATATGAGTATTGTATATATATCGAATATAATTCTACCAATATTGGTATTAATAATATTAATATATGGTATAAAGAAAAAACAAAATGTCTATGATTTGTTTATAAAAGGTGCAAAAGAAGGGCTCGATATAGGAATAACAATATTTCCGCCATTAATTGCAATGTTGTTATCTGTTAATATTTTATTATCAAGTGGATTTATTGATTTAATATTATCTATGTTAAATCCATTAATATCCTTAATAAAAATTCCAATTGAAATATTACCGATGGCATTAATGAGACCTATATCTGGTAACACTAGTTTAATTTTAATGTCAAATATATTTCAAAGTTATGGTGTTGATAGTTTTCTTGGTAGATTAGCGTCTACAATACAAGGAAGTACAGATACTACCTTATATATATTAACATTATATTTTGGTTCAATTGGAATAAAAAAAATAAGATACGCAATGATAGTTGGTTTGTTAGCAGATTTAGTGGGTATAATAGCAAGTATAATAATAGTAAGACTTATTTTTGGGTAACTTTTGATAATAATATAGATTAATAGTAATCTTTATTATATAATAAGCTTGGTGATATAAATGGAAAGATTACAAAAAGTAATTGCAGAAAGCGGTTATTGTTCTAGAAGAAAAGCAGAGGAATTAATAATTAAAGGAAAAGTTTTAGTTAATGGTGAAATTATAGATAAGTTAGGTACAAAAGTTGATAATAGTGATAGTATAACTATAAATGGTTCGAAGTTAGAAAAACAAGATAAGGAATATTATTTGTTTTATAAACCTAGAGGTGTTGTTAGTACAACATCAGATGATAAAAAAAGAAAAACAGTATTAGATTATTTTGATACAAACAAAAGACTTTATCCTGTGGGTAGATTAGATTATGACACGACAGGATTACTTATAGTTACTAATGATGGCGATTTTGCTAATATGTTAATGCACCCTAAAAATAAAATTGAAAAAGTATATATTGCAAAATTAGAGGGTATTATTAAAGGTGAAGATATTAATAAATTAAAACAAGGTGTAATAATAGAGGGGAAAAAATGCGTTCCAAATAGAGTTAAGTTAAAAAAAATTGATAAAAAAACAAATAAATCTATAATTGAAATAACAATACATGAAGGAAAAAATCATGAAGTAAAAAAAATGTTTAAAAGTGTAGGTTTTAATGTATCTAAATTAAAAAGAGAAAGAATTGAGTTTCTTACTCTTAAGGGGTTATCTTCAGGAGAATATAGGAAATTAACTCCTAAAGAAATAAAACAATTATATAATATTGTAAAAATCAATTAAAAAGATTATAGCAAATTTACTATAATCTTTTTATTCAACTTTTAATATAGCGTCTGTTGGACAATTTTCTAAAGCATCAACTGCTGAACCTCTAGAATCATCTTCAACTGTATCTGTACTTACATATGCAAGGCCGTTGTCATCAAAAGCGTAAACTTCCGGACAAGAACTAACGCAAATTCCACAACCTATACATTTTTCTTTTTCAACTTTTAGTTTCATAAACTCACCACCATTTTAATTATAAACACAAAAAATCACAAAATCAATCTTTATATTTAAAAAAATGTAAAAATGTGATATTATTATTGTAGGCAGGTGATATTATGAAGTCAAGGATGGAAAGATATTACAAAGAAGAAAATGTACCCAGTAGAACAACTAAAAATGACATGTTATATGATGAAATATATAATAACAAAAAAGAACCTGCAAGTAATGTTACTGTACTGGATAATATAAGTGAAATAGATATAAGTAAAATTAAATCTATTATAAATAATAGAGAAGACTATAAAAAGATAAAAGAATATAAAAAATTAATCAACTCTGATCAAAATTATAATAATAATGAACTAGACTATAATTTTGAAGATTTAGAAGAAAAAAATTATGATATAAATGAAATTTTGGAAAGAAAAAGAAGTAATAGGAATTCTTTTGATGAAGGCGAGAAAATAAGAAAAATTTCTAATACACAATATGACATTTTAAAAGGATTAAGTGTTAACGAAGAAGTTGATGAACAAGAAGAAATGGATATGGAATTTTTTACTCAAGAAAAACAATTAAAAACACTTATTAGTAATATAACAAAAGGAAAAGAAGAAATAAAAGATACAAAGAAAACTTCATGTGATCTTTTTGAAAATTTAAAAGGTGATGAAAATACAAGGATAACATCTCCTGTAAAAAACAATAATACTACTAATATAAATAATAAAGAACAAATAAAAGATGAAGATACCTTTTATACATCTAAAATGGCTTTTGCAAAAGATGATTTTGAGGAATTAGAACAATTAAAAACAAAAGTAAATAAAACGGGAAAAATAATGAAATTTTTAATAGTATTAGTAATATTGTTTGTATTATTTATAGGGTTTATTATAGCTAGTAATTATATTGATTTTAAGGCATTATTAAATTAGTGTCTTTTTTCATATATATTATTAGGTGATTATATGCGAAAAAAAATAAAAATGAGAAGGAAAAGAAAAATCGACAAATTATCTCTATACATTATTGTTATAATTTTGTTAATTATGTCGATAATAATGGGTTTAGTTTTTGTTAATAAGAAATTTTCTCCTGTTTTGTTAAATTATGCAGAAATAGAGACAAGAAAATTATCGACTATGATAATAAATAGGGCTATAACTAAACAACTTGCAAATGGTATAGAAGTAGATAAATTATTTAATGTAATTAAAAACAATGATGGTGATATACAAAGTGTTGATTTTAACCCTGCTATTGTAAATAAAGTTTTAAGCACAACTACTAATATTGTGCAACTATATTTAAGGGCGATAGAACAAGGGAATATTGATTTATTAGAATTATCAGATGATATATCACTAGATGTTGGTAAAGAAAAATTAAAAAAAGGAATAATTTATGAAATTCCAATTGGAGTAGTTACAGGAAGTTCAATATTATCAAATTTAGGTCCTAGAATTCCTGTTAGATTAAATATAATTGGAGATGTAGTTAGTAATATTAGAACAGAAATAAGACCATATGGAATAAATAACGCGCTTGTTGAAGTGTTTGTTCATATACAAGTTTCAGAACAAGTAAATATTCCATTTATGTCAAAAAGAATTTTAGTTTCATCTGATATTCCTGTTGCTATGAAATTAATACAAGGAAGAGTACCGACTTATTATGGTAGTGGAATAACAACAGATTCAAATATATTTACTATACCAATAGAATAATCAATAAATTTATGATATATTTATAATAGTAGGTGATAATATGACTAGAAAAAAAAATAATAAAAAGAGAAAATTGTTTTTTAGTGTGTTGTTAATTTTTTTAGCGGTTGGGTTATTTTACTTTGTGTTTAATTTTATTGATTTAAATAATAAAATATTTGAACAAAAAACTATGTATTTAGCAGCTTCTAATTTAAGTGTTAGTTTATATGATGAGAATTTAATAGAAATAAAAAGTTCTGTAAGGGGAACAGAAGTAATATTAACTAATACAACACTAAAAAAAGAGGAAAACAAGTATGTGATGGTTAAAATAAATGATGCGGATTTATTTGTGTTAGAAGATAACTTAGTAGATAAAATAACAGATGTTGTTAAAGAAGAAAAAGTATATGTTAGAACACCTACAACTTTATATTTAAATATTGATTCAGGATATATAGATGGTTTATTAGAAAAGGGAAGTGAGCTTTTAGTAGTTGGATATGATGAATTATTAGAAAACGGACATGTTAATGCTTATAAAGTAAAATTAGAGGGTGATAAAGAAGGATATGTTTATCAAAAATATGTAGTTTTTGATCTTGATGAGGCGCTTTATAATTATGAACCAGAAAAATATTATAATATACATAATAGTAGAAGTGATATTCATAGTGGAGTAGGTGGTACTGGAGGAGGATTAGATTATTTTCCTTCTGAAAAACCAAATTTCGAAAACAATGTTATGCCAGAAAAAGTATATTCCCTATATTTAAATAGCAGTAGAAATATTATTAATAATATAGATAAATATATAGAGTTTGCAAAAGAGACTAAAATAAATGCTTTTGTTGTTGATATAAAGGATAACGAATCGCCTGCATATAAATCAAAAGTTTATGAAAAATATTCAAAAACCAATCAGAGATATGCAAATAATTCATTTGAAGATTATAAAAAAGCAATAGATAAACTAAAATCAGCGGGTTTTTATTTAATAGGTAGAATAACTGTATTTAAGGATAAATATTTTGTTCAGGATAATCCTGATATTGCTATAATGGATAAAAGAACAAATAAACCGTTTGACAATGGAACTTATTGGCCTAGTGCTTTTCAAAGGAAGGTATGGCAATTTAATGTAGAACTTGCAAAAGAAGCTGTACAGGAATTCGGTTTTAATGAGATACAATTTGATTATGTAAGGTTTCCAGATAGAATAGTTAGTTTAGATAGAGCAGGGCATTTGGATTTTAGAAATGAATATGAAGAAGAAAAAGTACAAGCTATTCAAAGATTCTTGATGTATGCAAGAGATGAATTACATAAAATGGAAACATATATTTCAGTTGATGTGTTTGGAGAAAGTGTGAATACTTATGTTACAGCGTATGGTCAATATTGGCCTGCAATATCTAATGTTGTTGATGTAATAAGTGGAATGCCTTATCCAGATCATTTTGCACCATATTCATACGGAATTCCAAAGCCATGGGAGGAACCGTATAAAGTTCTATATAATTGGGGCAAAGCAGCTGTAAGAAGACAAGAAGAAATTCCAACGCCTGCAATTGTAAGAACTTGGATTTTAGCACAAAATACTATGCAGGGGTTTAGATATGATCCTAAACATATTGAAGCTCAAATCGAAGGATTAGTTGATGCTGGTTTAACTGGTGGTTACATGACTTGGGCATCAAGGGCTAGTTTAGATGGATATAAATTAAGAAAAGAAGCATATAGTAGGGAGTATTAGTATGAAAAAAATTATGGTTGAAAATTTAGAGTTTGAATTAACAGAAAACATAAGGGAGGGATTCAACGAGGAAGAGTTTAAAAGTAAATATACAGATTTTTTTGAATGTTATGATTACATAGTAGGGGACTGGGCATACGGAAAACTTAGATTAAAAGGTTTTTATGAAGAAAGTAATAAAAAAGTAAAAGAATTTAATAATATAAAAACCCTTAATAAATATATTGAAAACAACTGTGCATATAAATGTAGATATTTTATTTTAAAAAGGGTGTACAAAAAATAACAAAATATGATATAATGGTTGTAGAATAAAAAAGGATAAATAAGAGGTGAATAAAATGGAAGAAAATAAAAGAACAATAGTAGTATTGGATGAAGAGGGAAAAGAAAGAGAAGCGGAAGTTTTATCGGTTTTCTCATTAAGTGAAAATGGTAAAAAATATATAATTTATACTTTAAATGAGAAAGATGAAAATAATATGGTTAAAATTTATGTATCTATATTAAATGAAAAAGATGGTATGTATACATTTGAAGCTATTGAATCAGATGAAGAGTGGACACAAGTAAAAACTGTAATGAAACAAATTGCAAAAGGTGAACAATAGTAATAATATATTTTATATAAAAGGAGGCAATGATATGGTTTACACACTTGAAGAAATTAAAAATATAAAAATCAAAGATGATGGAGTTAAAAATAGGATAGTAAAGGTAAAAGAAGGAATTGTTGATTCAATGAAAAAATCGTATGATGATTTTTTAGCTAGTATTAAACAGAATGCTAATACAGTAGAACCGGAAAATGCTACACCCGTAGCAACTCCCGTTGTTAATGAAGAGGGTGAAAAGTTTGAAGAACTTTCTATAGTTCAGTTAATTGAGGCAATTAAAGATAAAGCTAGGATTACCGGGAAAAGAGGAGCAATAGCAACAGACATATTTTTAAGTGGTTTAAGAAATAAAGGTGAATTAAATGTAGCTTCTAACAATGAAGAAAAAGTAGCGGACAACCCTGTTACACCTGAAGTAGAAGTTCCAGTTGCTGAAACTGTATCAGAACCTGTAGTAAATAATGTTGAGCCAGTTCAAGAAAATATTTCTGCACCTATACCAACAGTAGAACCAGAACTTGTCTCAGTTCCTAATGAATTTAGTGAAACTCCTGAAGTTAAAACAGTAGAATCGGAAACAAAAAAAGAGGAAACTACTACGACTGATGTTAATGCTCCTGTTATAGAGTCGGTTGAACCTACTGAAAGTGTTGATGAGAAAGTAGAAGAACAAGAAGTGACAACAGAAAAACCAAAAGTTCAAGAAACATCTCCATTAACTTTAGCAGAAAAATTTGATGAGTTTAAACAAAATCTTTCTTATATTACAACTCAAAATGAACAATATGAAAAAGCTAATCAAAAATTGACAGAAAAGATTACATTACAAAATTCTACTATAGAGGATCTTACAAAAAAAATTATGCAATTAAAAGAAGTAATAAAAAACTTGAGAAATGAAATTGCAGATTTAAATACTCAAGTAGTACAACTTACAACTGAAAGAGATAATGCTGTAAAAGCTGCTCAAAATATTGAATCACAAGCAAGAACAGTACAACAACAAATGACAGAAGACCATGCAAAGGCTCTTTCAGATATAACAGAACAATATAAAGATGAAATGCGTGCATTAGTAGATGCTTTATCAGAGTTAATGCCAAAAGATAAAGCTATGAGAAAAGCAGCATAAATTTATATATTAGATGTCATATGACATCTTTTTTTTTTTGTGATATAATTTATATGTTTTAAAAAGTGAATACAGGAGGAAATTATGGAGAAAATAATAATGATAAAGTATGGAGAATTATCTACAAAGAAAGATAATATAAAACAATTTACAGATAAGTTATTAAAAAATGTTCAAAAAAAATTAAAGGGATACAATATTAGTATTACCAAAAATAAAGTTAGAATGTATATAAATATATATGAAAATAATGAAGATGAAATAATTTATAAATTAAAAGAAGTATTTGGTATTCATAGTATTGTGGTATGTTATAAAATATCTACAGATTTAGAAATTATAAAAGATGAATGTTTAAAATTATTAAAAGAGAAACAATTTAAAACATTTAAGGTTGTTACAAATAGAGCTTATAAGTCGTTTGAATTAAATTCTATGGAAGTAAGTAAACTTATTGGAGCACATATATTAAAAAATATTAATGATATAGGTGTAGATGTTCATAATCCTGATTTAACATTAAAAGTAGAAATTAGGGATGAAAAATTTTCCTATATTTATACAAATGAAATTGAAGGATTAAAAGGTTATCCTGTTGGGATACAAGGTAAAGGGTTATTAATGTTGAGTGGTGGTATAGATAGTCCTGTTGCAGGATTTTTATCACAAAAAAGAGGAATAGATATTGATTGTATTTATTTTGAATCTCCACCTCATACTAGTTTAGCTGCTAAAAATAAAGTTGTAGAACTTGCTAAAATTTTAAGTAAATATGGAAGTAATATAAATATTCATGTTGTTCCTTTTACTGAGTTTCAAGAAGAAATTTATAAAAACATTGATAGTACGTATATGATTACTATAATGAGAAGAATGATGTATAGAATATCTGCAATAGTTTCTAAAAACATAAAATCAAATATACTTATAAATGGAGAAAGTATTGGTCAAGTTGCAAGTCAAACACTACAAAGTATGTATGTGATAAATAGTGTTACTAATATGCCTGTAATAAGGCCAGTTAGTTGTTTAGATAAATTAGAAATAATAGGTATTTCAAAAAAAATAGGAACATATGATACTAGTATACTTCCTTTTGAAGATTGTTGTACAATTTTTGTTCCAAAACATCCGGTAATTAATCCAAATATGGAAAAATGTGTATACTATGAAACATTAATTGATTATCAAAAATTAATTAATGAATGTATAAATAATATAGAAATAATTAATGTAAATACTATGAATGAAATTCATGATGACTTGCTATAAATTACCATGATTAAAAACGTATGATATAATGATTTTTTCACATTCTATAAATGTATAGGAGGTGAGAAATCATGAACAATAATAGTAATAATAGTAACAGCAATAAAATGGTAGTTCCTGGAGCTAAGCAAGCTATAGATAGAATGAAATATGAAATAGCTAATGAATTTGGTGTTAATTTAGGTCCTGACGCAACTTCAAGAGCAAATGGTTCAGTTGGTGGTGAAATTACAAAACGTTTAGTTCAAATGGGGGAATCACAATTGGGCGGATCATCTAATAATAATATGCAAGGATAAATATATATTAAGAAGGTAGAATTTTATTAAATTCTACTTTTTTAATATATATCTATTTGTAAATAACCTCGTATGGGGTATAAAAAAAATAGGTTATAATGTATAATATAAATATGATTTTTTAGTTAGGAGTAAAAAAATGAAAATATTATCATTAAATGCTGGTAGTTCTTCAATGAAGTTTCAACTTTATGAAATGCCAGAAGAAAAAGTTTTAATTGCAGGGGTATTTGAAAGAATAGGATTAAATAATAGTTTTTATTCTATAAAATACAATAATAACAAAATAAAAAAAGAAATACAGTTTAAAAATCATGAAGAAGCTGTTAGTATTTTTTTGAAAGAATTAATAGATTTAAAAATAATAGATAGTTTAGAGGATATTAAAGGAATAGGTCACAGAATTGTTCATGGTGGAGATAAATATTGTGATTCTGTTATAATAAATGAAGAGGTAATTCAAGATGTAGAAAAGTTTAGCACATTGGCGCCACTTCATAATCCAGTTAATTTGTTAGGGATAAATATAATAAAAAAAATATTGCCAGACTCAAAAAATGTGGCTGTTTTTGATACAGCTTTTCATCAAACAATGGATAAAGAAAGTTTTATTTATTCAGTACCATATGAATGGTATAAAGAATACGGTGTAAGAAGATATGGTTTTCATGGTACAAGTCATAAATATTTATCTGAAAGAATTTGTGAAATTTTAGGAAGAAAAGACTTGAAAGTTATTACTTGTCATTTAGGTGGCGGTGCTAGTATAACTGCTATTAAAGATGGAAAGTGTATAGAAACATCAATGGGTTTTACTCCATTATCAGGAATTACAATGGGGACAAGGTCTGGAGATATAGATCCATCTATAATAGAGTATATAATGCAAAAAACAGGTAAATCTATAAAAGAAGTAATGAATGACTTAAATAAAAAAAGTGGAGTATTAGGTATTAGTGGTATTAGTAGTGATGATAGAGAAATTGAAGAGGGAATTAAAAACAACGATGAAAGATGTATTTTAGCTAGAAAAATATTTGTAAGAAGGATTGCAGCTTTTATATCACAGTATAATACGTTTTTGAATGGTGCAGATATTATAATATTTTCTGCAGGTATTGGTGAAAATTCAGAAGGTGTTAGAAAAGAAGTAATGAATAGCTTAAGTTCTTTAGGTATTATAATAGATGATGAAAAAAACAAATCAAGAGGTGTAGAAACTGTTATAACTTCAAGTGATTCTAAAATCAGTTGTTATATAATACCTACAGATGAAGAGTTAATGATTGCAAAAGAAACATATGAATTAATAGAAAGGTAGTTATAATGTATAAAAATATATATAAAAAAATAAAAAAAAATAATAATATTATTATTGCTAGACATATAGGAGCTGATCCTGATGCTTTAGGATCACAAATTGCATTAAGAGATATTATATCAACAACATTTCCAGAGAAAAATGTATATGCTATAGGAACTTATTCATCTAAATTTAGATTTATTGGTTCTATGGACAAACCATCAGAAAATATGTATGATGATTCTTTGATTATTGTTTTAGATACTCCTATATTAAGAAGAGTAGATGTGGAAGATTTTTCAAAGTTTACTGATTCTATAAAAATTGATCATCATCCATTTGAAGAAAAGTTTTGTGATTTAGAATGGATTGAAGAAACATCATCAAGTTCTTGTCAAATGGTAATCGAATTATGTAAAAACATAAAATTAAATATGACAAAATATGCGGCTGAAAGATTGTTTTTTGGAGTTGTATCAGATACAAATAGATTCTTATATTATTCGTCAACACCTAGGACATTACATCTAGTTGCAGATTTAATTGAAGAATATAATATTAGTACAACTGATTTATATGAACAATTGTATATGAGAAATATGAGCGAAATTAAATTGCAAGGGTATATTTCTCAAAATATGATAATTACAAAAAATAATGTAGGATATATTTGTATAACAGATAAAATAATAAAAGATTTTGGAGTGGACTCAGCAAGTGCTGGAAATATGGTTAATAATTTTACTTATATTAATGAATTATTAGTATGGGTTACATTTTCAGAAGATGTAAAACAAAATGTAATAAGGGTATCCATTAGATCAAGAGGACCTGTTATAAATGAGGTTGCTTCTCTTTATAATGGAGGGGGACATCCTTTTGCAAGTGGAATTAGATTAGCAGATTTTAGTCAAGTAGATGAAATAATAGAAAAATTAGATTTAATATGTGAAGAATATAAAAACCAAGAAGAAAAATAGGGTTTGCAAAATAATTAATGGTTTGATATAATTTAAAAGGTGATTATTATGAAAATAACCAGTGTGGAGTTGTCTATTAGTGCAGTAAGACAAAGTCAATATCCAACTGATAATATACCAGAATTTCTTATAGTGGGGCGCTCTAATGTAGGGAAGAGCAGTTTTGTAAACACTTTAATGCATAGAAAAAATTATGCAAGAACATCTAGTAGACCTGGTAAAACACAAACTTTAAATTTTTATTTAGTGAATAGAGATTTTTATATAGTTGATGTACCAGGATATGGATACGCTAGTGTTAATAAAAAGACACAAATGAAATTTGGTAAAATGATAGAAAGTTACTTAGAGAATAGGGAAAATTTAAAAGAAGTTTTTATGCTTGTGGATTTTAGACATAAGCCTAGTCATGATGATATGCTTATGTATGATTTCTTAAAATATTATAATTTAAAGGTAACTGTTGTAGCAACTAAGGTAGATAAAATATCAAAGGGTCAAAGAGAAAAATATAAAAAACAAATTTTAGATACTTTAGATTTAGTGTTAGGAGATTCTTTAATATTATTTTCTAGTGTTTCAAAAGAAGGTAAAAAATATGTGCATGAAAGAATAGAACAATATTTAGATTTTATAGATGATTAACACATCTATTTTTTTTTCATAAGATATATTGGTGATGATGTGAAAATTGATGTTTTAGAAGATAATACTTTTGTTGTATATTTAAATAAATATTATATTAAAGAAATAGAAAACATAAATAAAGATAATATACAAAAATATTTAAAAACTATATTTTTATGTTTAAAAAAGAAGTATGGTGTTAATATATATAGTTATTTTAATATTGATTGTTATATAAATAAAAGTTATGGATTAATATTAGAAGTGAGGGAAGAACCTGTGGGGTTTCATTTTTTTACTAAAAAGACTGATATGAAGTTAACTTTTTATAATAATTCTAAAATTTTGTATAATATAGATGATTACTTTATAAAAGATATATTAAAAAATAACGATTATAAGTTGTATATTAGAGAAAATCAGTTTTTTTTAGATATGGACAATTTAGATGAAAAAGAAAGCGCTTACATTATAGAAAACACAAAAAAAATAATATATGGTGAAAATATACAAAGTATAATAAACAATTAACTTTGTTTTTTTTTTAGTTTCGTGATATAATTTTAATGATTTTTTGGAGGGGATATTATGAAGATACCTACTGTTGCACTAGTTGGAAAACCAAATGTAGGGAAATCTACATTATTTAATCGTATAGCAGGAAAGAGAATATCTATTATAGAGGATACGCCTGGTGTAACTAGAGACAGAATATATAGTATGGCAGAATTTTATGATTATAAGTTCCATTTGATAGATACAGGTGGGATATCTTTAGAAAAGAATGCATTTAATGAAGAAATTAGAATGCAAGCTGGAATAGCTATAGATCAAGCTGATGTTATTGTTTTTGTTGTAGATGGAAAAGAAGGAATTACATCAGAGGATCATTTGATAAAAGATATGTTAAGAAAAACAAATAAAAAGGTAATAGTAGCTATAAATAAAGTAGATAATAAAATTGCTGAAGAAAACAAATATGATTTTTATGAACTTGGATTTGATGAATATATAAATGTTAGTGCGGAACACAATAGTGGAATATATGATTTATTAGATACTGTTACTTCGAACTTTAAAGATGTTAAAGATATAGTTTATGGTGAAGATGTAATAAAGTTTTGTGTTATTGGTAGACCGAATGTAGGTAAGAGTAGTTTAGTAAATGCATTAATTAACGAAGAAAGAGTTATTGTGTCTAATACCGCTGGAACTACAAGGGATGCTGTAGATACTCCTTTTGTATATGATAAAAGGGATTTTGTTGTTATAGATACAGCGGGTATTAAAAAGCAAGGGAAAATATATGAAGACGTTGAAAGATATAGTGTTTTAAGAGCTTTAAAAGCTATAGATAGAAGTGATGTTTGTTTAATAGTAATAAATGCAGAAGAAGGTATTATAGAACAAGATAAACATATTGCAGGTTATGCACTTGAAAGTGGGAAATCAGTAGTTTTAGTTGTAAATAAATGGGACAAATCAGATAAGACAATTAATATATTTACTAAAGAATTAAAAAGTCATTTTGCATTTATGGAATATGCACCTATAGTGTTTTTATCAGCATTAACTAAAAAGAGAATTCATACGTTGATGCCTGAGGTTTTAAAAGTATATGATAATTGGAATAAACATATAAAAACAAGTTTATTAAATGATGTTATAACAGATGCGGTATCTTTAAATCAACCACCATCATATAAAGGGAAAAGGTTAAAAATATATTATGTTAGTCAAATAGAAAATAAACCACCAAAGTTTGTGTTTAAAGTAAATAATAAATCGTTAATACATTTCTCTTATGAAAGGTATTTAGAAAATAAAATTAGAGAATCTTTCGATTTAAGAGGGACTCCTGTAATATTACAGTTTAAAAATAGGGGAGAATAATAGCAAATAATATAAAAAAGCATATATTAATGTAGGAGGTTAATATATGGGGTTTGGTGATAATTTTTTCAAAAAGATTGAAGAGAAAACAAATGTTAGTAAGGAGAATATAGTTAATCTTGCTAAGAAAATCCAATCAAAGAATCTAAAGGATGAAGGAACCCTAAAAGAATTAATTAAAGAAGTTGGAGAGATGGCAGGTAAGCCTGTATCAGAAGAGACAGAGCAAAAAATAATAAATGCTGTAATTGAAGATAAAGTGCCTAAAGATTTAGATAAAATGATTTAAATAAAGTTAATATAACTTTGTTTTTTCTTGTAAAAAGAACTGAATTCTTAAATTCAGTTCTTTTTTTTATTACCAAACAACGAAGCTACCTAAAATTATTACTAGTAATACAAAGATAACTATAATGAATGCTGCATCATTTCCAGGTCTAGTATGCATGCTATTCCCTCCTTTCAAAATGTTACCAATATTATACTGCTTTCAATTATAGTATATTTGGCTTTGCAAAAGTTGTATATAAATATAATCTAATAAATTAAATTTTTTTAACTAAATTATTATAAATTAAGATTATAGTTTGTTTTTAATTGTTTATTTAATAGATAATATTAATTATTAAGGTATATAACGCATATTTATATCATAAATTTAAATGAACAATAAGAAAGTAGGGATTATATGGAAAAAAAAGATATAATTAGAAGTATATCAGAAAGAACTGGTGGTGATATATACCTAGGTATCGTAGGAGCTGTTAGAACAGGTAAATCCACATTTATAAAAAAATTTATGGAAACTATGGTTCTTCCTAATATTGATGATGAACACGAAAAGAAAAGGTGTTTAGATGAGTTGCCTCAAAGTGCTCAAGGAAAAACTATAATGACAACAGAACCAAAATTTGTACCTAGTACTGCAGCAAAACTAGATATAGAGGAGTTTTCCGCTAATATCCGTTTAGTTGATTGTGTTGGATATGTTATACAAGGATCAAAAGGATATGAAGATGAAAACGGACCTAGAATGGTAAGAACACCATGGTATGATGAAGAAATACCGTTTGTTGAGGCAGCAGAAATCGGCACAGAAAAAGTAATTAGGGATCATTCTACAATTGGTATAGTAGTTACTACAGATGGTTCTATTGGAGAAATTAGTAGAAGTAGTTACGCAGAAAAAGAAGAACAAGTTATACAAGAATTAAAAGAAATTGGAAAACCTTTTATAGTACTATTAAATAGTACCCGTCCAACATCTGAAGAGACAGAACAATTAGCAGTACAAATAAGAGATAGTCATAATGTACCAGTAATACCAATAAGTGTTGAAACAATGACAGAAAAAGATTCTTATAATGTTTTAAAAGAATCATTATATGAGTTTCCTGTAGTTGATGTAAAGGTTAATATACCTGAATGGATTGGCTGTTTAAATCATGATCATTGGTTAAAGAAAATATATATTGATAAAATAAGAGAAAGTGTAATTGAAGTAGATAAATTAAGGGATGTAGATGGTATTACTAATCATTTCAGTAATTGTGAATATATTGAAAAAGCATATTTATCAAATGTTGATGCTTCAAGTGGTGAAATTACTATATCACTTCATGCTCCAGAACCATTATATAATGAAATATTAAAAGAAATAATAGGTATAGATATAACAAGTAAATCACAATTATTAGCGCTATTTCAGGATATGAGTGTTGCCAAAGGTGAATATGACCAAATAAAAAGTGCCTTATCAATGGTTAAACAAACAGGTTACGGTGTTGCTATACCATCTCTTCAAGATATGAAATTAGATACCCCAGAGATATTAAAGCATGGTGGAAGGTATGGGGTTAAATTAAAAGCTGTAGCACCTTCTATACATATGATAAGAGTGGATGTTGAGAGCACTTTTGAACCTATTATAGGATCAGAGATGCAAAGTAAAGAGTTAATTAATTATTTAACAAAAGATTATGATAAAGATCCACAAAGTATATGGAAATCAGAAATATTTGGTCGAAGCTTAGATGCTATAGTACAAGAAGGAATACAAGCTAAAATATCAATGATGCCAGAAAATATAAGGTATAAATTACAAGGAACTTTAACTAAGGTTGTAAATAAAGGTTCTTCAACAATGATAGCTATTGTATTATAAAACAGGGAAACCTGTTTTTTTTATGTAAATTTAATTGCAATTAATGTCAAATTGTTGTTTGTAATGAAAAAAGTATATATAATTAAATTAATTAAGGATAAGAAAAAGTATGAATTATGATAGTAGAATAGTTAAAGGTTATTAAAAAAAACTTTAGAAAAATTAACTAACCAAAAAAAGGTGATATTATATTTATATGTGTTTTCAGTGTTTTTATTGCTGCTATTGTATTTGGCGTTTATGGTTTGATAATAAATTTTGTTGTATCTGGTATTGTTTTGCTTAACCATACAATGATACTCACAAAAATTAAATATAAACCCTATAATAATAGAATTTTAAAATGTTATATTTATCTTTTATTATTTGCTGTTTTGTTTATAATCAACTAAGGTGTAGCTTTAATTAATATGGTTAATCTACAGTATTATTTTTAACACCCGCATATACAGGTTATTTTATAGCGTTGTATTTTTTGCTTTATAAATTAAAAAAAGTGATATATTAAAAAGAGTTTATATATTTTCTAAAAATTCTATAAACTCTTTTTTTATTATATTCATTCTTTCTTCTGTTTTAGCTTCAAATCTCATAGTTATATTAGGCCCTGTATTAGATGCTCTTATAAGTGCAAAACCATCTTCAAATATAACTTTGCAACCATCTATATCTGAAAAATAGTAGTTTTTACTTGTGCAGTATTCTTCTACTTTTTCTATAATATCAAACTTGGTTTCATCAGTAAATCTCATCTTTAATTCAGGTGTAGAATAATAATGATTTATACCTTCTAATAATTCACTAATGTTTTTATCTGTATTACTTAATATTTCAATCATTCTTAAAGATGCATAAATCCCATCGTCATATCCAAGAAATCTTTCATTAAAATATACATGCCCAGATAATTCTCCGCCAAATAATATTTTTTCTCCAAATATTTTTTTCTTAAGATATGATGCTCCTGTTCTAGATAATATTGGGGTTCCCCCTAATTTTATTATCTCATCTTCTAGACTTTTAGAACATTTAACATCAAACAATATTCTTTTATCTTCTAATTTATTAATTATATCTCTAATTATGATAATCATAAAGTGATCAATTGGTATTACTTTACCAAATTCATCTACTAATCCCAATCTATCAGCATCACCATCATATCCAAAGCCTACATCTGATTCTTCTTTAATAACAGTTTCACTAAGTGTTTTGAGATTTGAATATACACTTGGGTCTGGGTGATGATTAGGAAAATTAGGATCTGAATCTATAAATAAAGGAATATAATCTATATTTAGTTTATCTAAAATGTCTTTTATAACTATTGATGAAGTACCATTAGCAGAATCCACTACAATTTTTAGTTTTCTATTACCTAAATTAATAGAAGATATAGTGTAATTAATATAACTTTCTTTTATATCTCGATTAATTATTTTACCTTGACCTAATTCAAAATCATTTGATTTTATAAAATTTCTAAATTCTTCAATTTCTTCTCCGCATGCATTATAGATTCCATTAAATGAGAATTTAAACCCATTATATTCTTTTGGGTTATGAGACGCTGTAATCATTATACCTGAATCTATTTTTAATAAATGACAGGAATAATAATGCATAGGAGTAGTTACTAAACCTATATTTATAACATCTATTCCAGTTTCTGTAATACCTTTTGTTAAATAATCAAATAAAGGTAAGGAAGAAACTCTGTTATCATAACCTACTATAGTAGTTTTTTTATTCATTCGTTTTAATATTGTTCCGAATGCTTTTCCTATAAAATATGCATCTTCATCTTTTAAATCTGTTCCATATATTCCTCTTATATCATAAGCTCTAAATATATTATCATTAATATTATTATTCATATTATCACCGTGTTAATTATAACATAATATGGTTTATTATTCTATGATGTGATATAATATTAAATGTTTGTGTATTATATTTTACATTTGTGGAGGTACGTATGGAAAAAATGACGTTTATAAAAAAAAATCTTTATATAACAAAATATTATAAAAAGCTTATTACCTATACAAAACAAAATAAAAATGTAGGTAGTGTAAATGAATGGATTATAGATAACTATTATTTAATAAGTGAACAACAAAAAATAATAAAACAGGAACTGAAAAGCACCAAAAACATAAGGAAAGTTAGGAAAGATGAACTATATTCATTAGTATATAAAATATTAAGTGAAAATGATTTTGAAATAACATCATCTGTATTTTTTAATAAAATAAATGATTATCAACTTTCAAAAGATATCTTTTTTTCTTATGATGAAATAAATTTTATTCATCTTTTAATTAGGGTTTTAATAATTTATGAACTTTGTGATTTATGTAAAAAATTAAATACAAGATTAGATGAAAAAGAAAATATAAATAATTTATTTAGTACTATCAATAATAATAGATATAATAAGGGTTTTGATATAGAAGATTATATAACGATAGATGAAAGTATATTAGAAAGTCCTTATTATATTGAGGAACTAAGTTATAAATTAAATGAATTAGGTCAATTGACCGAAGACACCTTTATGAGTTTAAATGAATTGTTAATTGCTAACAACAAATCTCTTAAAAACATAATAAAAATAGAGCATGATAGTATGACTAAAGAAAGTGTTTTAATGAAGAATTTATTTAAGTTGTTATCTAAAACAAATCACTATAAATTCGAATATTTTTATAATAATATCAGTTATACAGAAAAAGAATTAACTAAGGAAAAAATTGGTATATTTGATTCTATGGATGATCCAACAAAAAGTGAATATCGTGATAGAATTAAAAAGTTAGTTAAAAAGAGTAAGATGCAAGAATATTACTTTATAAAAGAGTTAGTAGAAGAAGCTAATAGAGAAAATACACATATAGGTTTTTATTTGTTTAAAGAGCCTAATTATAATCTTAGGAGTGTTATATATATAACTTCTATAATGTTTTTTACATTATTGATTTCTTTTGTAATGTCTTTTTATATGGGTGTTATTGCATTTTTATTATTAATTATTCCTGTATGTAGTCTTGTTGTAGAGATTATTAATAAAATAATATTTAAATTTTCGAAACCTCATGGCCTTTTTAGTATGAAAATAGAAGGTAATTTAAAAGAAGAACATAGCACTATGGTTGTAATACCTACAATTGTAAATAGTGAAGAAAAGATAGAAAAAATGTTTAATAATTTAGAGATTTATTACCTTGCTAATAAAAGTAAAAATCTATATTTTACTTTATTAGGTGATTGTAAGAGTGCAAAAGAGAAGACTATACCATTAGATGAGAAAATGGTTAAAGCTGGTATGAAAAAAGCTAAAGAACTTAATGAAAAATATAAAAGCAATATATTTCATTTTGTATATAGGAATAGATTTTATAATGATAGTGAAGAATGTTTTTTAGGTTATGAAAGAAAACGTGGAGCATTAATGCATTTTAATGGACTACTATTAAATAAGTATGATGAAAAAGAAAAAAGCGAATATTTTAGATGTCATACATTTGATGATTTTAATAAAACAATCAAATATGTAATCACATTAGATGCTGATACACAATTACTTTTAAATACAGCTTTAAAATTAGTAGGTACTATGATACATCCTATGAATACACCTGTATTATCTCCTGATAATAAAAAAGTTATAAAAGGTTATGGATTAATTCAACCTAAGGTTGGTATAGATGTTAATGTAACTAATAAATCTATATATTCACAATTATTTGCAGGTCTTGGTGGTTTAGATGTTTATTCATCAAAGACTTTTGATTTTTATCAAGATGTATTTGGAGAAGGAAGTTTTGTTGGTAAAGGTATTTATGATTTGGATGTATTTGAGAAAATATTAGATAATGCCTTTCCTAAAAACCTTATATTAAGTCATGACTTAATAGAGGGGAATTATGTAAGAGCAGGTTATGCAAGCGATATAGAACTTTTTGATGATTTTCCTTCTAAATATTTAAATGATGCGATAAGACATCAAAGATGGACAAGAGGGGACTGGCAAGTAATAAGTTGGCTTAAGAAAAAAGTGAAAAACGAAAACAATGATGTTGTATCAAATCCAACTAGTAAAATAGGAAAATGGAAAATATTTGATAATTTAAGGAGAAGTTTAAGAAGTTTATTTTTATTATCAGTTATTTTTTATGGATTTTCTATTGGTAAAAACGATCCATCTATATATGCGATTTTTGTTGCTGCAGTTATAGCAACTCCAATATTGTTTTATTTATTAAATCAATTGTTTGTTATAAACAAGGTAAATTTGCGCTTAAAATATTATTTGAATCTTATTAGAGGATTATATGCAGTTATAAATAAATCACTTATAGTTTTAGCGTTATTACCGTATGAAGCGTATTTATATTCTAGTGCTATAGTAAAATCTTTATATAGAATGAATATAAGTAAAAAGAATCTGCTTAATTGGATAACAGCAGAAGAAGTAGAGGCTACATCTAAAAACACATTGTCTAATTATATAAAGAATTTCAAACCTAATTATATAGCTGCTATATTATTATTAGTAGTTACATATATTTTTAGAACTCAAAATTTATATCTTGCTATATCTATTGCATTAATATGGTTTTTTGCTCCTATATTAATGTATAACATTAGTAGAGACTTTAAAGAAGATAAAAAATCTCTAGATGAGGATATGATTGATGACGTAAAAGAAATTGCCAGAAGAACATGGAAATTTTTCGATAAATTTTTAACTGATGAATATAATTATTTAATCCCAGATAATTATCAATTAAACAGATTAAAGAAAGCAGATTATAGAACTTCTCCTACTAACATTGGTTTTTCTCTTGTTAGTATAATATCAGCGTGTGAGTTGAAAATTATTAGCGAAAGAGAAACAATAGATAAAATAACAAATGTTATAAATAGTGTTGAAGAATTAACAAAATGGAATGGACATTTGTTTAATTGGTATAACATTTATAATAAAAAAGAAATACAGCCATTTTTTGTTTCAACTGTTGACAGTGGTAATTTTGTAGCGTGTCTTTATGTATTAAAAGGGTTCTTAGAAAAAAGAAATAAAAATAATGATTTAATTGAACGTGTCAAAAATTTAATAGATGATACAAATTTCTTGAAATTATATAATACGGATTTAGATGTTTTTAGTGGTGGTTATAATGTAGATGATGGAGAATTATTAAATTACCATTATGATAAATTTGCATCAGAAACTCGTATAGGTAGTTTTGTAGCTATAGCTAAAGGTGATGTACCTTATAAACATTGGTTTCATTTAGATAAAACTTTAACTAAGTATAAATGTTACAAAGGGATTGCTTCTTGGTCTGGAACAATGTTTGAATATTATATGCCTTTAATTTTTATGAAAACATATAAACATACATTATTAGATGAAGCTTACTTGTTTTCTTCTTATGTTCAAAAACAATATATAAAACAAGTAAATCCATCATTACCATGGGGAATATCTGAATCAGCGTATAATGAACTAGATGATGCCCAAAATTATAAATATCAAGCATTTGGTGTACCTTATTTAAAATTTCGTGACACTAATAGGACCCCAATAGTAATATCACCGTATGGTTCTATTATGTCAATTTCAAAAAATGATATGGATGTATACAATAATATAAAGAAATTAAAAAAAATAGATATGTATGATGAATACGGTTTTTATGAAGCCTATGACAATGAAGATGAATCAGTTGTAAAAGTTTATTATGCACATCATCAAGGAATGATCTTATCTAGTCTTACTAATTATTTAAATAATAATATAATACAAGAATATTTTCATACTGATAAAAAAGTACAAGCTATGGAGATATTATTAAAAGAAAAAGTTCAAATTAAACCATATATTGATTTGAAAATATCAAAATATAAAAAGTTTGATTATAAGAGAGAAGATTATAAAAACGATATAAGAGAACAAGTTGGAGTAATGCCAATACCAGAAATGGGTGTTCTTTCTAATGGTTTTTATTCTATATTAATAAATGATCGAGGTGTTGGATTTAGTAAATATAAGAATTTACAAATAAATCGTTATAGAAAAATATCAGATGAAAATTATGGAACGTTTATGTTTATAAAAAATAAACATAACAATAAAATATGGTCTAATACTTATTCACCTTCAAATAAAGAACCAGATAAATATCATGCAGTTTTCGCATCAGATTGTATTAAATATATGAGGGAAGATGACAATATTATAACTAATACTGAAATTATAGTTGTAAAAGATCATACTGCTGAAATAAGAAAGATAACAATTGAAAATAATAATTATCATGATGTATCTTTAGAGTTAACATCATATGGTGAAGTAATAATGTCAAGGAATGAAGAAGATGTTGTTCATAGAACGTTTAACAGTATAACAATTGATTCTGAAATAGACTATAATACATCATCGTTGATTTTCAAAAGAACATCTAGAACTAAAAGGAACACAGAGTATTTTGTTGTTCATAGAATGTTTTATGATAATGATAACTCTAGGTTTGAATTTGAAACGTCAAGAGAAAAGTTTGTTGGAAGAAACAATGTGATCACTAATGCAGATGTTATTGTGGAAAACAAACCATTATCTTGTAGTGAAGTATCTCCAATAGATCCTATTATGAGTGTAAGAAAAACTATTGATATAAAATCTAATGATAAAAAAGTAATATATTTATTAACTGGATTTGGAAAATCAAAAGAACAAATAATGGAGATAGTAGATAAATATAAAGATAAGAAAACTGTTGATAATGCATTTGATACTGCTAAAGTAATGAATAATATGCGTAATAGTTATTCTAATTTCACAGGTTATCAATTACGAGTATATAATTTAATAATCAAATATTTATATCAAACAGCACCTATAAATGAAGATAGAAGAAAAGTTTTAGCGGCTAATAATTTATCACAACAAGATTTGTGGAAATTTGGAGTATCTGGTGATATCCCTATAATGTTAGTAAGTATCGATTCAGTAGAGAATTTAGGATTTATTAAACAAGCACTACAGGCTTTTGAATTTTGTAAAAGCAGGACAATGTATATAGATGTTGTTATTATAAATGGAGAAAATAATAATAAATCTAAGATTGTTAAATCATATGTAGATAATTTAATTTATCGTATTGATAATTTAAACTATTTTGAAAATTCATTAGGTAATGTACATATTATCAATAAAGAAGATATATCTGATAATGAGATGGTTTTATTAAAAACAATTACAAGATTATATCTGAATGCTAGTAGTGATAAATCTTTCGAAGAACAGATATTAGGATTTGATGATGAAATTGAATTAGATAAAGATAATAAAGGTATTAAATTAATAGAAAATAAAAAAGCAGAACTTCCTGAAAATATAGAATTTTATAATGGTTACGGTGGTTTTGTTAATAATGGTACTGAGTATATTATTGATAAAAACAATACGCCTATGCCATGGGTAAATGTGCTTTCTAATAAAACATTTGGTTCTATTGTAAGTAATAATTTAGGTGGTTATACGTATGCGTATAATAGTAGGGAATATAAAATTACTTCTTGGAGCAATGATCCAGTAAGTGATCCTAACAGTGAAGCTTTTATTGTAAATGGACGTAAATTTACGCCAAACTTAACAAAACATGGATTTGGATATACAATATTTGAATCAGAAACAAATGAATATAAAATAACAATAAAAGTATTTGTTGGATTATCTGATAATATAAAATTCTATAATATGGATATTGAAAACAAATTAAATGAAAAACAATTGTTTGATATAGATTTTATTACAAAATTAGTTCTTGGTACATCAGAAGAGTTAACAAATCGTCATATTCTTTCTGAATTTGATAAAGATAATAATTCTATAATAATGAAAAACGTATATAATAGAAATTTTAGAGATTTAAGGGTCTTTATAACATCAACAGAAGAAATTAAGAGAATGGATTTAAATGATGTAGTAAATAAATCCGTTGGAGTTACATTTGATATAGATTCATTAAAATCTAAAAACATTACATTCATGATAGGATGTAATAATGAAATTGATAAATTAATCAAAAAATTTAATTGTGTTAAAAAAATAGTTGATGAATTTACTAGTGTTACTGATTATTGGACTGAAAAATTATCATTGATAAAAGTAAAAACTCCAGACAAATCGTTTGATTATATAATGAATGGATGGTATTTATATCAAAATTATGCATCTAGATTATATGCTAGATCAGGTTTTTATCAAGCAGGTGGTGCTTTTGGATTTAGAGATCAATTACAAGATTGTATGAGTATTATATATAGTGATCAAGAGCATGCAAGAAGTCAAATATTGAGAAATTCTAGTCATCAGTTTACTGAAGGTGATGTACTTCACTGGTGGCATGAAGAATTAATGTTTGGATCAAGAACTAAATTCTCAGATGATTATTTGTGGCTTGTTTATGTTACTTTTGAATATTTAAAAATTACTGAGGATTATTCTATATTAGATGAAAAAACTCCTTTTGTAGAAGGAGAACCCTTAAGAGAAGATGAAAGTGAAAAAGGAATAAATTATTGGTACAGTAGTGAAGAGATAACTTTATATGATCATTTGAAACTTTGTATTGAAAAAGCAACTAGTAAATATGGAGAACATGGATTACCGCTTATGGGTAGTGGTGATTGGAATGATGGAATGAACAAAGTTGGTATTAAAGGAAAAGGAGAAAGTGTTTGGGTTGGATTTTTCTTATATGATATATTAGAAAAATTTGTAGAAATAGCAGAATATAAGAAAGAAAAAGAAGACTTTATAAAAACATGTAAGAAAAATGCTTCTAAGTTAAAACGTGCTCTTAATTTAAGAGCTTGGGATGGTCTTTGGTATTTAAGAGCTTTCTTTGACAATGGAGAACCTTTAGGATCAAAAAGAAATAAAGAATGTCAAATTGACTTAATTTCACAATCATGGAGTATATTAACTGGTATAGCTAATAAAGATAAACAAGAACTTATGCTTGAAGAAGTAGAAAATAGATTAGTTGATAATGAAAATAAAATAATAAAATTATTAACGCCTCCATTTAAAAAGTTGGAAACGAATCCTGGTTATATAAGTTATTATATTCCAGGTGTAAGAGAAAATGGAGCGCAATATACACATGCTGCGTTATGGTATATATTAAGTTTATTAAAAATAGGTAAAGTAGAAAAAGCATATGAATATTATTCTATGATTAATCCTATAAATAGAACGCTTGATAAAGAATCAGTTGAAAAATATAAAACAGAACCTTATGTTATATCAGCAGATGTTTATTCTAATGAACAACATGCTGGTAGAGGAGGTTGGACTTGGTATACTGGTTCAAGTAGTTGGGCCTATAAGATTGGTTTAGAAGAGATTATAGGATTTAAATTAAGAGGAGACAAGTTAACTATAAATCCAAAAATAAATCCAGATTGGACTTCATTTGAAATTACATATAAATATAAATCAACTGTTTATAATATAACTGTTGATAATAAATATCATGTATCTAGTGGTGTAAAAGAAGTTTTATTAGATAATAAAAAACAACAAGATAATATTATAGAACTAAAAGATGATAAAAAAGAACATATTGTAATTATAAGTATGGGAGGCAAATAATGATAAAGTTTGACTTTGAGACTTATAGAAAAAATATAATATCAGATGATGAAATAAGATCTTATGATAATAAATTAGCTACACTTAATTCTTATTTTGATAAACATAAGAACTTAATGGGATGGTTTGATGTAAATTCTTTGAAAAATAGTAATTTAATAGAGGATATAAATGAAACTAGTAAATATATTAAAAGAAATTGTGATGTTTTTCTTGTTGTAGGGATAGGCGGTTCATATTTAGGGTCTTTATCTGTAATAGAGGCTCTAGTTCCTTATTTCTATAATGATGTGAATAAACCTGAAATACATTTTATGGGGACGTCATTATCTTCTGAATATATTAATGATTTAAAGGAATTAATAATAAATAAAGATATTATTGTGAATTTCATATCCAAATCGGGTTCTACTTTTGAAACTATTATAACTTATAATCTGGTAATGGAAATGATGAGTTCTAAATATGAAAAAGAGGAATTAAGTAAACGTATTATAATTACTACAGAAGATAGTGAAAACAAGTTATTTAATGATGCAAAAGAAAATAATTATAAGCTGTTTAATATTCCTGAAGATATAGGCGGAAGATATTCAGTTTGTACATCAGCAGGTTTATTACCTATAGCAGTATCAGGTATAAATATAAATGAATTAATAGATGGTTCTATTGATTCGATGAAAAGTATGGATAACCAAATAAAATATGCTGTTATTAGGGATATAATGAGAAAAAAGGGAAAAAATGTAGAGGTATTTGTAGTGTATGAACCTAAATTATATGCTTTTACTGAATGGATAAAACAACTATATGCTGAATCACTTGGAAAAAACGAAGGTGGAATTCTACCTATAGGTATGATAAATACTAGAGACCTACATTCTTTAGGTCAATATATACAAGAGGGTAGCAGGATTTTATTTGAAACTGTTATAAATATAGAAAGTAGTAGTAAAGATATATATATAAAAGAGTATGAAAAAGGATTAAATGATATAAATAATATAGCATCATCATCTACAAGTATTTCACATTACAAAGTTAATGTTTTAAATAATATAATAAATTTAGATGCATTAAATACTTATAACATAGGTTATTTATTACAATTTTTTATGGTATCTTGTGTTGTTAGTGCACATCTGCAAGATGTAAATGCCTTTGATCAAGAAGGGGTTTCTGAATATAAAAATGTAATGAATCAACAATTAATACGATAAATTCCTACAAAAAATTCCAATTTTTTTAAAAATACATATAAAAGTATTGATTTTGATGTTTAAAAGTGATATTTTATAAGTATGAGCATAGATTGTTATGCTTAAGAAAGGTTGGGAGGTAATATTATGTCAAAAGCAGAATTAGTAGAAATGATGGCAGAGAAGGCAGGTTTAACAAAAGCTGATGCAGCTCGTGCATTAGACGCATTCATGGAGGGAGTAACTACAGGTCTTAAAAAAGAAGAAAAAGTAACTCTAGTTGGATTTGGAACATTTTCTTCTAAAAAGAGAGAGGCTCGTACAGCTCGTAATCCTCAAACTGGGGAAACTGTTAAGATTCCTGCAAGAAACGTTGTTTCTTTCAAAGTTGGAAGCAAATTAAAAGAAGCTGTAAACTAATAAAAAAAAGATAAGGTTAATCCTTATCTTTTTTTTGATATATTATATATAAATATATTAAGGATATAAATCATACTTTTATATTGTTTGATGTTCGTGTTATAATTATAGAGGTGAGAATAATGTTAGAAACTAGTTTGGAACTGTTAAAAAAAATAGAAAAAAATGGCTTTGAGTGTTATATAGTAGGTGGATTTGCTAGAGATTATTATATGAAAAAGAAGTCTTGTGATGTTGATATATGTACAAATGCTAAGCCTAGGGATTTAATGAAAATATTTGATAATGCAACTTTACCTAAAGAACAATATGGTGCATTGACACTATTCTATAAGGGAATAAGATTTGAAATAACTACATATAGAAAAGAAATAAAATATATAAATAGAAAACCAATAGAAATAGAGTACATAAACGATTTATACGAGGATCTTACTAGAAGGGATTTTACTATCAATACTCTTTGTATTAATAGTAAAGGAGAAATAAAAGATATATTAAATGGTATCTATGATATAAATAGAAAACTTATAAAAGTTGTTGGTGATGCAAATAGTAAGTTTAAAGAAGATCCACTTAGAATGTTAAGAGCAATAAGATTTGCAACTCAGTTAAATTTTAAACTGGATAAAAGTATTATAAAGGGTATAAAAGAAAATGCACATGTTTTAAATGAGTTATCATTTCAAAGAAAAAAAGATGAATTAAATAAAATATTTGCAAGTACGAATATTAAGTGCGGAATTAAACTTATAAGTGATTTAGGCTTAGATAAATATTTGAATTTAAATAATATGAAAAATGTAAAGCTTACTACTGATATAATTGGTATCTGGGCACAACTTGATGTTTTAGATATATTTCCTTTTACACAGTTAGAAAAAAACAATATTTTAAAACTTAATGATATTGTAAAAAGAAATAAAATAGATAGATATACTTTATATAAACATGGCTTATATTTGTGTACTATAGCAGCAGAAATTATGGGTATAAATAGACGCAATATCATAAAAATGGAAAAAAAGTTATCAATACATTCAAAAAAAGATATAAATATTTCTGGTGATGAAATTTGTAAGTTGTTAAATAAGGAACCTGGAAAATGGTTGGGAGAATTGTATTCTGATATTGAATTGAAAATAATATTATCAAAATTACAAAATAACAATAAAAAAATCAAACAATATATTATAAAAAATAATTAAATACATACTTTATAACGAGGTGTATTTTTTATGAAAAAAAGTTATATATATATATCTATGTTTTTAATATATATTTTTTTGAATATAAATATTTTTGCAGTTTCTACACAAAAAATTGATTTTGAGTTAAAATCTAATGAAATAGCATTAACATTTGTAGATGATAATTTGTTAATAAGCAATAACTATAGCAATGATTTTTTAATATTAAATAAAAAAGGTTATGATTTATCAAAGTTTAAGACAAATAATTTAGGTATAATTTTATTAGATGAAAATACTAGTGTTGATATTGAGTATGAAAATAAATATGTATTATCAAATGATTTAAATGTAAATAATGTTAATTATAATGTTGATAACAATATTGTTAGTTTGAAATATAAAGATATTTTATTTTGTATATATATTGATCAAACTGCAGTTGTTAATAATTCCAAAAATTGTAATTTTTTGTATTTATATAATACTAGTGATGTAAAACACATAAATGTTAATGAAAAATTAGATATTATTTTTTTGAATGAAAATGCTTCTATTCCAAATTATTTTTTAGAGGATATTTATAGTAAGTGGGTAGATATATATGATATTAACAAAAATAATTATCTAACTTTAAAATTAGATGATAAAGAATATACAATGTTAATAATTCCAAATGATTAATTTAATGTTATAATGTATATAGGAAGTGATAATTATGAACAGTAAAATTATTGATATATTAAAAGGAAAAACATATACTATTCCTGAGTATTTATTAAATAATTATAAATCGCTGGGTATTAGTAGTGATGAATTTATAATCTTAATATATTTAATTAATAAAGAGAATCCTATAATATGTGATTATAAATTGATGTCAAATAATTTAAATGTATCACTAAAAGATTTGATGATTTTTATAAATTCTTTAAAAGATAAAGGAATTTTAGATATAAATATAAATAAAAATAAAGAAGATGTATTAGAGGAATATATTATATTAGATCCTTTCTATAATAAGTTGTTTATGTTTTTAATAGATGAGAAAGACAAAGTTAATAGCGATACGAATTTATATTCAATTTTTGAAACAGAACTTGGTAGGACTCTTTCTCCAATTGAATATGAATTAATAAATGGATGGATAGAATGTAAATATGACGAAAAATTGATATTAGAGGCTTTAAAAGAGGCTGTATACAATGGGGTTAATAATTTTAGGTATATAGATAGAATACTGTTTGAATGGAATAAAAAAGGAATTAAAACAGTAGAAGCTGCTAAAAAACATAAAGAACAGTTTAGGGTTCAAAAGGAAAATGATATTGAAGTTCCTGATTATGATTGGTTAAATAATGAATAGAATATTTTCATATTTAGATGAATTATATAATGATCCTAAGTGTGAACTTTATTTTAATAATGATTTCGAATTTTTGATTGCTGTTGTATTAAGTGCACAAACTACTGATAAAAAGGTTAATAAAGTTACAAGAGATTTATTTAAAAAGTATGACATAACCACTTTAAAAGATGCTGATATAAAGGAAATAGAGATTATCTTAAAGCCTATTGGTATTGCTCATAATAAAGCTAAATATATAATAGAAATATCTAGGGAATTATATTATAAATATAATTCAGTTGTTCCAGATAATTTTCTGGAATTAACAAAACTTAGTGGAGTAGGAAGAAAGAGTGCTAATTTAGTATTGTCTACAATATATAATAAACCCTTAATAGCAGTAGATACTCATGTTAGTAGAGTTTCTAAAAGATTAGGGATTGCTTTAAAAAAAGATTCGTTATTAACGGTTGAAAAGAAATTGTATAAAGTAATTCCTAAAAATAGATTATTAAAGACACATCATCAACTAGTTTTATTTGGTAGATATAGATGTAAGGCAATTAAGCCTATGTGTAAAAATTGTAAATTGAATAATATATGCAAGTATGAAAAAAGGAATGTTTAATTACATTCCTTTACTCTTACTTCTTTTTTTGCTGTATATGTTTGGTTTTTGTATTTTATTGTATAGGTGATATCATAAGTGTTTTTTTCGTTTGTGTCTATATTATTCCATTCTACTGTAGTGTTAGTTGGTCTTTTAGTGATAGTTATTCCTATTACATCTATTTCGTTTGTAACAGGGACACCACCATCAATTACCGTTATATCTGTATAATTTGGTTGTCTAAATGTATTATTTAAACAAACATCGTTAAAGTTAATTATAAAGTCAGGAGCAGTAATTATATCATTAGTAAATGTAAACTCACTACCACTACTAGTATTAGCTTTAAAATTTGAAAATGCAGTTTTAACTATAAATGTTATATTTCCAGATATGTTAGGTCTATCAACAGTAAAACTATTATTTTCGGTTCTACCTAATAAAGTGATATTATCTGTTGAATCTTTAATATAGATATCATATCCTAATATGCCCATTTCTTCATCAAGTTTATTTTTAAATGTTTCTACATATTTTGTACTTAAGTTTTGTCCTACAGTATTTTTTATGTGTTCATCTGTATAATATCTAGGCGTTTCAATCTTATTCCAATTTATCTCTACTTTTTCGTTTTTATTTACAACATTTAATTGAGTTACATTTGGTAATTTTTTATATCTTTCTGATACTTGTGTAGGTTCAGTACCCCTTTTAAAAAACTCGGTTAGACGCATGTGTTTTGGGGTGAATTCATTTGGTAACATAGCGGGTGCCGAATATCTTTCAACCTCAACCGCAACAACACTATTAGGTCTAGTGAAGCTTCTAGTACTGCCTGGTATAATTCCTTTTACTATTGTGTTAAATAATCTATCTCTTCTTATTGCATCGTTTAAAACACTAACATAATTTCTATCTATTTTATCATATCCATACCATAGACCAATAGAGTAATCTTGAGAATAACCAATTACCCATTGATCATTAATTGCATCTCTTGGTAAACCATAAGCTCTAACAGTTTGTGCGTCAAAGTTTGTTGTTCCTGTTTTAGCCGCTACTTGATATCCGCTTAGTCTAGCACCACTACTTAGGCCGTGATTTGTTGCCCATAATAATGAATTAGTAACTAAATATGCTGTTGAATCTTCCATTGCTTTAACTCTTGTTGGTTGATATTCTTTTGTTTCGTTTGTTTCTATAAATCTTATTTTTGTTATTGTATATGGTTCAATAAAATATCCACCATTAGCAAATGCAGCATAAGCAGCAGCCATTTGTAATGGATTAGATCCTGTATAAGCCCCTAATGAATGAGCTTCATGTATTCTACCATTTTCAATTTCAGGTGTCATCCCCAAGTTAGTGACTAATTCTAAAATATCTTTATTATCTACTTGTTGGAATGCTTTAAGCGCTGGCGTATTTCTAGATAATCCTAAAGATTCTTTTAGTGTTAAAAATCCCATGAACCTTCCGTCCCAATTTCGAATTTTATTTCCATTTGTATATGAATGTGGTTCATCAATAAATGGGGTATATGTTGACCAATTAAGAAATTCTATACCTGGAGCGTAATCATAAATAGGCTTAGCTGTAGAACCAGGCTGTTTATTAAGCATTGTTGCAAAGTTGAATACACGTTCTCCTTGTAAGTTACGTCCTCCACCAATTGCTAATACTGCGCCGTTTTGTGTATCTGTAACAGCTATACCAGATTGAACTACATCATTTACCCAATTAAATAAATCACCATCTAAAACTTCATTTATATATTCTTGTTTTTTAGTATCTAAAGTAGTGTGAATAGCCATTGAAACATTATAAGGACTATGCCCGGTTTTTTGTTCAGCTTCTGATACAACTGTATCTATAAATGGTTGGTATTTATTTCTTGTATCGCTTCTTGTTGTTAATAACGATTCAACAGACATAGAATTTGCTATTTGTTCTTGTTCTTCTGTTATAAACCCGTGTCTTCTCATAAGATATAGAACTGTGCTTCTTCTTTTTTCTGCTCTTTCTGGGTGAAGGTGTGGGTCAAAGAAACTTGGTGCTTGAAATAAACCTGCAATTAATGAAGCTTCTGCTAAATTCAAATTTTCAACTTCTTTACCAAAATATGTTCTTGCGGCTTCTGCTACCCCGTAAGCGCCAGAACCTAAGTATGGTGAATTAACATAAAATTCTAATATTTGTTCTTTTGAATATTTTCTCTCTAACTTAAAAATAGACATATATATATCAGTGAATTTTCTAACTAAATTTTGTTCTGTTGAAGTAAAGTGGTTTTTTACAACTTGCATTGTTAAAGTAGAAGCTCCACCTGCTGAGGTATTACCTAATATTTGACCCATTGACGCTCTCATAAAACGGGGTAGATCAAGCCCATTATGTTGATAAAATCGTGCATCTTCAGTTGCTATTATAGCGTCAATTAGTACTTGAGGCATGTCTTGATAAGTAATCTTATCTCTTCTTTCTCTTCCTAATCTTGCAATTATTTCACCATCGGCTGCATATATTACACTTGCTTCTTTTCTGTATAAATTATCAGGATCAAATACAGGTGCAAATTTTACAATATAACCAATAAATCCAAATCCCACTAAAATAGTGATAGTAGTTAAAATTAAAATACTACTTAAAATTATATTAAGAATTTTCTTTCCTTTTTTAGTCTTTTTAACTTTTTTAGTATCGTTTACCTTTTTAGTATTTTTAATTTTTTTGTTATTTTTCTTTTTACTCATAATATTACCTCCATACTTTATTATAAAAGGAACAGCCATTATTACAGTTGTTACTTTTAATGCTTTAAAAACATTCGTATATATAATACTAACACTTAAAACAACAATAGCAACTGGTAAAACAGATAAAAACACATTGTTTTTCATTTTTTTTGTTATGCTTATATATTTTTTTTTAACTTTCTTCATGTTAACCTCCAAAATATATATGATCTATTACTTTAATGTAGTCAACTCTAGGTCTATATCCTTCGTTAACTTGATATCCATATTCGTTAAATAAGTCAATAGATATAGATTTATTTCCTTTGTTTATAAATTTTAATAAAATTTCACTATCTAATAAAAATGTTTTATTAAATTTTATAAATCTTACTATAATAAATGATATGCCTTTGTGTTCTTTAACTTTAAATAAATGTTCCAGTTGGTGTTTGTGTATGTTTGATAAACAAAAACTTTTTTTCGATTTAACTTCTTTTGCTTCAAAATCAACATATTTCCCTTTATATATACCATTGTAATCTGTTGTAGATGCTTTTTCAAAAAATGCCTTGTTTATAATTGGTTTTTTAATGTTAGTAAAATCTACGTTCACGACCCTTATTGGAGTAGGCTTTTTATAAATAACCGCTATGTTTTTATCTCGGTAATAATCGTTTGTTATGTTTAAATCAAATTCTAAGGACATTCCCCTATTAGAGTAGTTTATGTTCTTTTGATTGCTTTTTATAATGTTATTTGGGTATTTCATTAAAAATCACCTAACATAAATTATACTATAAAATGCGAATAATTGCCACTTAAAAAAAATGTTAAAATATAACAAGTCTTGTCATAAAATGTTTTTTTAACAGTGTATACACATATTATATATATATATATGATATTATAAATTAAAGGAGAAATATATGGATAATATATATATAAATGAGTTTGTAGATGATATTATTAACGAAGTTTTTATAGCCAAATTAAAATTAAGTGTAATAAAAAAACATTAAATTAATTATTCTTACATATTATTTAGTGGGTGATAATATGGAAGAATTTTTTTTGAATATTGAAGTGACTCAGCATACTATTTATTTAGCTATAATGTTAATAGTAATAGGTCAAGGGTTAAAAACATTACCATTTATAGAAAAATGGATGGTAATATGGTCGCTTCTTAGTATTAGTGTTTTAATCAATTTTATTTTTAGCGGTATAAGTTTTTCTACCTTATTTGAAGCGTTTATAGCAGCGTCTATATCAGTGTTTGGATACGATGCATATGTTCAGACAAAAAAACGTATAAAACGCACACAGAGTTGACAAAAGTCAACTTTTTTGAGAAAATATACTAGAGGTGAGTTGGCTATGTTATTTGATGAAATATCTCTAAGTCCACAAGAAATTCTAGAACAAGAATTTAAGATTGATACAAGAGGATATAGACCACAAGAAGTCGATAAATTTTTAGATATAATTATAAATGATTATAGTAAATTTATTTCGCTTATCAAAAAGATAGAAAACGAAAATAAAGAACTCATCGATGAAAACATGAAGTTGAAACACGAACTTAGAAACACTAGAGATAAACTTGAAATACTTAAAAGTAGTAGTAACAAAGAAATTACTAATGTTGATTTATTAAGGAGAATATCTCAATTAGAAAAAATTATCTTTGGAAATGAAACCAATCAATAATAATATTTAGTATCTTGGCAAACGCTGCACACTTTGTTGTGTAGAGGAAAGTCCATGCTCACACTGTCCTTATAGGATGGTTAGTTCGTGCATAGGGAAAAAATAACCTATGGTAGCACTTTTGTGCTAACGGCTTCGAAATAATCTAAGTCTTAGGATATGATTAAATTAGATGTAAAAGTGCCATAGTGACGAATTCATTTAGAAATAAATGAAGTGGAACGAGGTAAACCCCACGAGTGAGAAACCCAAATTATGGTAGGGGAGCTTTCATAGGGTAACCGAATGAAAGATGCGAAAGCATAGATAGATGTTTGCCGCTCTTAATGAGTACAGAACATGGCTTATAAGATACTATTTTTTTATTTAATAGAAAGGGCGATTTATTTGAAAGAGATAGGGGATAAACTTAAAAGTTCTAGAGAAGAAGCTGGAGTTACAATAGATGAAGTGGTAGAAGATCTTGGATTAGAACTTAATAAGATAAAACATATTGAAAATGGAAATAAAGAAGCTTTTAAAGATACATATGAACTAAAACACTACATTAAAGATTATGCAAAATATTTGGGGCTTGATTATGAGAAGTTAACAGAAGAATTTGATGAATTTATGTTTGATTATACTTCTAGAATCCCAATTGCTCAAATACAACAGGCAAGTAAAGAGATAGAAAAAAATAATAAAAAAATAACTTCTCCATATACAATACCTAGAAAAAGCAATAAAAAATTTAAAATCACAATTATAATGATACTATTTTTGTTATTGCTATTAATTGTTGGTATAATTACCGTAATTTCATCATTAAATTAAAAGGAAGTGTAACAATGAACTTACCAAATAAACTAACAATGTTAAGGTTAATATTATCAGTTGTATTGATAATATTATTGTTATTTCCATTTTATTCAGTTAATATAATTTTCCCAACATACATATTTAATGATGCTGTTATAATAGATAGTAAATACATAATTGCAGGAATTATATTTATAATTGCATCTGTTACAGATTTTTTAGATGGTTATTTTGCAAGAAAATATAATATTATAACTAATTTTGGGAAGTTTTTAGATGCTATTGCAGATAAAGTATTAGTAAACTCATGTCTGGTTATATTATCAGCGCATGGATTTATAAATCCAATTATTCCAGTTTTAATAATATCAAGAGATATTGTTGTAGATTCTATTAGAATGATAGCTGCAAAGAGCGGAAAAGTAATAGCAGCAGGTGGTGTAGGAAAATTAAAAACAGCTTGTTTAATGATTGGTATAGTATTAACTATGTTTTATAATATACCATTTGAACTATGGAATATTGATGTTGCTAATGTATTACTTGTTATTGCAACGGTTTTATCTATATATTCAGGTGTAGGATATTATTATGCAAATAAGAAATCGTTGTTGATGGAACAAAAATAAAGTAATAATTATATAATTATTAAAAAAAAATAACAAAAAGACTGTTTTTTATAGGTCTTTTTTATATTTTGATAAATGTATGTTGACAAAACTTGCAAACGTTTGTTCGTAAAAGTGTTGATTTTTAAGATTAAATATTATACAATTAAAGAGTAAGAAAGATGAGGCGAAAATTATGGCAAAAACAACTGAAAAAGATAAAGTGTTAGAACAAGTATTATCAGATATTGAAAAACAATTTGGAAAAGGTTCAATAATGAAATTAGGAGGTAATAATCGTAGAGAAATTGACGTATGTTCAAGTGGTTCATTAATGCTTGATGTTGCGTTAGGTGTTGGAGGTTACCCTAAGGGTAGGATAATTGAAATATATGGACCTGAATCAAGTGGTAAGACAACTTTTGCATTGCATGCAATAGCTGAAGTTCAAAAACAAGGTGGGACGGCTGCTTTTATTGATGCAGAACATGCGCTGGATCCTAAGTATGCAAAAAACTTAGGCGTTAATATAGATGAGTTATTGCTATCACAACCTGATACTGGAGAACAAGCTTTAGAAATATGTGAGGCGTTAGTCAGAAGTGAAGCAGTTAATATGGTGATCATTGACTCTGTTGCAGCGTTGGTACCACAAGCGGAAATAGAAGGTGAAATGGGAGATAGTCATGTTGGACTTCAAGCAAGACTTATGAGTCAGGCTTTAAGAAAACTGTCAGGTACTATTAGTAAAACTAATACAATTGCAATATTTATAAATCAATTAAGGGAAAAAGTAGGAGTAATGTTTGGAAATCCAGAGACAACTCCAGGTGGGAGAGCACTTAAGTTTTATTCAACAATTAGGTTAGATGTTAGAAGATCAGAACAATTAAAAATTGGGGATAATATAATAGGGAATAAAGCTACAGTAAAAATTGTTAAGAATAAAGTTGCACCTCCATTTAAAGTTGCAAGTTTAGAAATTATTTATGGACAAGGAATAAGTAGGGAAGCTGAAATAATTGATATCGCAACTACAATGAATTTAGTTGAAAAAAGTGGTGCATGGTATTCTTACAAGGGTGAAAAAATTGGTCAAGGTAAGGAAAATGTTAAACTTTATCTAAAAGAAAAACCAGAGATCAAAGAAGAACTAGAAACAAAAATTAGGGAACATTTTAATATTAAAGATAAAAAATAAATGTACTTTTATATACTCGATAAAACCAAAGTCTTTACAATTACTTTGGTTTTTTCCTTTTATTTCATTGACATATCAATAATAAAAAATTACAATATAGATAAAGAGTTAAAGAATTATTTTAACTTTATTATGATAGGAGGATTATATGGATATAATTTTAGTGTCCATTTTAACCTCTGTAATTGGATTAGGTGTAGGTGTTGGTTCTGTTATACTTTATAATAGAAATAAATCAATTAATGCTACAAATAAAGCAGAAGATTTAATAGATAAAGCAAAAAAAGAAGCGGATAAATTAAAAAGAGAGGCTGTATTAGAAGCAAAAGAAGAAGCTCATAGAATAAAACTAGAAACTGAAAAAGACGTAAAAGAAAAAAAGAGCGAAATAAAAGATTTGGAAGATAGATTAATTCAAAGAGAAAAAAATATTGATCGCAGGGATGAAACGCTTCAAAACAGGGATAAACTCCTTGAAGAAAGAGACAATGCTTTATTATTGAAACAAAAAGAAATCCAAAAAACAGAAGAAGAAATGGAAGAAATAAAAAAAGAACAAGTTAAACTTTTAGAAAATATTTCTAAGTTTTCTAAAGAAAAAGCGCACGACTTATTATTGAAAAAAGTAGAAGAAGAGATGGAAAATGAAATAGCATCTTTTATTAAAGAAAAAGAGGCTGAAGCTAAATTAGAGGTTGATAAAAAAGCTAAAGACTTATTGGTATTTTCAATGCAAAAATATGCATCAGATGTTACAAATGAACAAACGGTATCAGTTGTAAATTTACCAAATGATGATATGAAGGGTAGAATTATTGGTAGAGAAGGTAGAAATATAAGAACTATTGAAGCTGTTACTGGTGTTGATTTAATAATTGATGATACCCCTGAAGCTATAGTGTTATCTAGTTTTGATCCTTTAAGAAGGGAAATTGCAAAACAGACTATTGATACATTAATAAAAGACGGTAGAATACATCCTGCTAGAATAGAAGAACTTTATGATAAAGTATGTAAAGATTTAAATAGTAAAATAATAGAGTATGGAAATTCTGCTGCATTTGAATTAGGTCTAACAAAAATTGCTCCTGAAATAGTTGAAATTTTAGGGAAATTACAATTTAGAACAAGTTATGGTCAAAATGCATTACAACATTCAAAGGAAGTTGCTTATTTATCGGGTATTATAGCGGCTGAACTGGGTGAAAATATTAACCTTGCAAAAAGAGCGGGTTTATTACATGATATAGGTAAAGCTATAGACTTTGAAGTAGAAGGCAATCATGTTGATATAGGAATTGACCTTGCTAAAAAATATAATGAAGATAAAGTTGTAATTGACTCTATTGCAACACATCATGGTGATAAAGAAGCATCTAGTATTATAGCGGTTATAGTGGCAATAGCAGACGCATTATCTGCAGCTCGTCCGGGTGCTAGAAATGATTCTTTAGAAAATTATGTTAAGAGATTAGAACAACTTGAAGAAATTGCAAATAGTTTTGATGGTATAGATAAAGCTTTTGCAATGCAAGCGGGTAGAGAATTAAGGGTTATTGTAAAACCTGAAAAAGTAGATGATTTAAAAAGTTTTAAAATAGCAAGAGATATAAAAGAAAAAATTGAAGAAGAAATGCAATATCCTGGTACAGTTAAAGTTACTGTTATAAGAGAGACTAGGGCTATTGAAGAGGCTAAGTAAGAACGAATATTTATTCGTTCTTTTTTATGATATAATTAATACGGTGATAATATGGAAATAAAAACTTTAGTAGTAGGAAAATTACAAACTAATTGTTATATTATATCTAATAATAATGAATGTCTTATTGTTGATCCAGGTGATGATTATGATTATATAATAAAAAATATCGATGGTATGAGACTTTTGGGTGTTTTAATTACTCATTATCATTATGATCACATAGGAGCGTTAGAAAAAATATTAAATGAGTATTCAGTTAAAGTGTACGATTCCAAGTTAAAACATAAAAATATAAACATATCTAATTTTAATTTTGAAATTATATATAATCCAGGACATAAAGAGGATTGTGTTAGTTTTTATTTTGAAAAAGAGGAACTGTTATTTAGTGGGGATTTTATATTTAAAAATACTATTGGTAGAACTGACCTTGATGGTGGGGATTATAGTGATATGATTAAAAGTATAGAAATGATAAAAAAATATCCAAACGATACTATAATATATCCGGGCCATGGTTTAGCAACAAACCTTGGGTATGAAGTAGAATATAATGAATATTTTAAAATATAGAACTTAAAAAAGAGATTTATAATCTCTTTTTAATATTTTTGTTTAATTAATGTATCAGAATAATTTCTTTTTTTCTTAACTAGTGAGTTCAAACTTGTAACTATGAATGCTCCAAATAATAACGCTATTAAACTAGTAACCGAAGTTATAAAATCATGTTCTGTACTAAATGGAATAATTATAATTGAACTTGCTAATATTAATCCTAATATAAAACTTAATGTATTTCCTTTATGTTTTCTAAGTAAGAAACTAGTTATTTTAGCACTTATTACAACTCCTAGTAGTATACCAATTCCAATAAATATTACAGGAATAATTATATCAGATCTAAATGTTAAAATATTTGCTATATAGCTTTTATATAAATAATATTGTCCTATTATAAGCAAAAGCATTGCGCCACTTAATCCTGGGAATATTGTTGCAGCACCTGATATAAACCCAACGGTTATTAATGTCAATAAGTGAAGTAATGTAAGGTCAGGGAAATCTCTAATTACTGTTACATTATCATTTTTTGAAAATACATATAGAAGTCCTATTAATATTATTCCAAGAAGCGACCAAAATTTATTGATTTTTACTTTCTTCATTTCATTTTCAATAAATATTGGAATACTACATAAAATCATTCCAGCAAACCAAGCTATTGTTTGGGTTGGAATATATTTAAATAAAATTTCTAAAAATCCTGCAAACCCTATTAGTCCTATTAATACACCAACAGCTACTTGAAATAGAAATATAATATTTTCTTTTTTATTTTTTGTTTTCTTTTTAAATACATCAGAAATTGCATTCATTAATTTATCAAGGTATCCTAATAACAAAATTATTGTTCCGCCGCTTACACCGGGAACAGTATTAACAATCCCTACTAACATCCCCGCTATTATATTGTTTTTCATTCTTTATCCATCCTTTATGATACAATTATATAAAATATACAAATATATTACAATAACACTTTACATTATTAATAATATTATATGTTATAATATATATGATGTATTGAGGTGATAGTATTGTGAAAAAATTTAATTCTTCTAAAATTTCATTCACTGGATTGGGAATCATATTTGGAAGTGCAATAGGTTCTATGTTAAGTTTAATTATAACAGGTTCTGTTATATGGGGATTGATAGGTACTTCAACAGGATTAATAATAGGAGCATGTATAGATAGTTATAAAAATAAAAGTTAGTACATAATATAAAAGTGTGTTATAATATTGTTATTAAAGATGATGACGAAAGAGTAGTAATAAATTATTATTTTAAGAGAGTTGATGGTTGGTGTGAATCAATATTAAGAATTTATGAATTCACTTTCTGAGTTTTATATCACAAAAGATATAACGTGTTCCACGTTACGGATTTGAGTGCATAGGAAACTATGAATTAAGGTGGTACCGCGTATTAACGTCCTTGTTTTTAACAGGGCGTTTTTTTGAAAGGGGTTATAAAATGTTATAAAAAAAAGCTGTACTTATAATTCATGGATTTGGTGGTGGAATGTGGGAAACAGAATATCTTCATAATTATTTGGAATTTAATAATAATTATGATGTATACGGATTTACATTACCAGGTCATGAAAAAACAATTGTTAAAGCAGTTAAGTATGATGAATGGATAGATGCTTCAAAAGAAAAGATAGATAAATTAATAACTAAGTACAAAACAATTTATATAATAGGTCATAGTATGGGTGGAGTTATAGCAGCCTATTTAGCGTCTTGTTATAAGGGAGTAAAAAAACTAGTCCTTTTAGCACCTGCATTCTCATATGGTAATTTTGATCAAAATAAATTGGACTTAAAAAAAAGAATATTAAATAATAAAGAATATAAAGAAAAATATGTTGAAGAAATTTATAATGATTTGTTATCTAAAATTCTTGTAGTCCCCATATCAAGTGTTTTAGAATTTGCAAAATTAGTAAAAGAACATAATGCATGTACAGAAAATATAAGTTGTCCTGTATTAATAATGCATGGTAAAGAAGATGAAATTATACCTTTAGAAACATCTAAAGATGTATATGATAAAATAAAAAGTAATGATAAACACTTAACTTTTATTAATCATACAAAACATCGTATATTAATTAGTAATAAAAAAGAAGAAGTTAGTGAATATATTAATTGTTTTTTAAAAGGAGGATTAAAATGGAAAAACAAGAAAAAATCAGAAATATAAGTGAAAAGTTTTATAGTGATATAAAGAATGTGGGAAGTTTAAATGAATTAAATGAATTAAGAATTTTATACTTAGGTAAAAAAAGTGAATTACAAAATTTAGGTTCTCTTATGAGAGAATTAGAACCTGAACAAAGAAAAGAGTTTGGAAAAAGTTTAAATGAATTGAGACTTAATTTTGAGTCTCAAATTGAAGAATTAAGAAATAAATTAGAAATAGAAGAATTAAATAAAAAACTTGATAAAGAAAAAATAGATGTAACTTTACCTGCTACTAAGATATCTATAGGTGGAGTACATCCTATTACAAAAGTTATAGATGAAATTAGTGAATTATTCATTTCTATGGGTTATGATTTGGTAGAAGGGCCAGAAATAGAAAGTGATTTATATAATTTTGAACTACTAAATTTACCAAAAGGACATCCTGCAAGGGATACTCAAGATAGTTTTTATATTACAGAAGAGATGCTACTTAGAACACAAACATCTCCTGTACAAGCTAGAACTATGCTAGAAAATGAAGAAAAAACTCCTATAAGAATTATATGTCCGGGTAAAACATATAGAAAAGATGATGATGATGCTACACATTCACATCAATTTACTCAAATAGAAGGCCTTGTAGTAGATGAGGATATATCTATGGCAGATTTAAAGGGGACTTTAGAAATAATTGCAAAAAAAATATTTGGTAGTAATAGAGAAGTAAGATTTAGACCTAGTTATTTTCCGTTTACAGAACCAAGTATAGAAGTTGATGTAAGTTGTTTTAAGTGTGGAAAAGAAGGGTGTTCAATTTGTAAAAATACTGGATGGATTGAAATATTAGGTGCTGGTATGGTTCATCCTAATGTGCTTGAAATGTGTGGGTATGATTCAAATAAATATACTGGTTTTGCATTTGGTATGGGTCCTGAAAGAATAGCAATGTTGAAATATGGTATCAATGATATTAGAAATTTTTATACAAATGATATTAGGTTTTTAAAACAATTTGATAGAACAGAAGGTGATTTATAATGAGAGTTAGTACTAATTGGTTAAAAGATTATGTTGATATAGATGTAACTTTAAATGAACTTGCAGATAAAATGTTACAAGTTGGTAATGAAGTAGAAAGTTTATCAAAAATTAGTGATTCTTCTATGTTGGTTGTTGGATATGTAGTAAATAGAGAAAATCATCCTGATTCTGGTCATCTTAATATATGTGATGTTAATTTAGGTGATGAAGTGAAAAGGATAGTTTGTGGGGCATCTAATGTTGATGCGGGACAAAAAGTAATTGTAGCGCTTCCAGGTGCTAAATTACCTAATGGAATTGAAATAAAAAAGGTAACAATTAGAGGTGTAGAATCAAATGGTATGATTTGTGCATTAGAAGAACTTGGTATAGAATCAAAATATATTCCTGAAGCTAGTAAGGGAGGTATTCATGTTTTAGATTCTGATGCACTTGTTGGATGTGATGCTTTAAAATATCTTTGTTATGATGATAGTGTTATAGAATATGAATTAAC